>CALRLJ020000039.1:0-15333 GCA_943368635.1 Sediminibacterium ginsengisoli
GTTTTTGGGCACATCCTCGGTCATCGCCGCCGATCTTGAGGATCGCCCGCAATATTCGCCATGGGTCGCCGCTGTCTGGGTCGATCCGAAGTACCGGATGCAGGAGATTGGATCGGCGCTGGTCGGGCGGGCCGCCGACGATGCCTTCGCGCTCGGGTTCCGGCGGGTTTACCTCTGCGCCGAGAAAGAGCGGCGGCGTTTCTATGTCCGGCAGGGCTGGGCGCCGGTCGAGGAGAACGTGGGGGAGCGGAAGGTCACCATATTTGTGAAGGTGTCCGGGCCTTGACATCGCCCTCCGGCAATGATGTTTTGCCCGCCATGAGCACCCTGTCCAGCCCGACCCGTCTCTGGTGGCGCACCTTCTAAAGGTGGCCGGTGCGATTCATTTAATGAACAATCGTCGAGGCCGTCATCGCAGAGCGACGGCCTTTTTCGTTTGTCCTGTGTGGCGTTCCTCTCAATCCATGAAAAGAGCGCATGATCTTTTCGCCAAACCGCTCACACTTTGGCGGATCATGCGCTAAGTCTCGTAAGAGGACCAGATGAACAGGACAGTTTTCGCGCTTCCAGCGCAGAGCGAATACCGGACCGCCCGCGGCCTCGATGTGGCGCGTTCGGTCGCGCATTTCACCGGCGGCGCGGCGCTCGACCTGCTGATCGAACGGCTCGACAGCCGCCGCGGCGTGGTGCTGTCGTCCGGGACCACGGTGCCGGGCCGTTACGAGAGTTTCGATCTCGGCTTTTCCGATCCGCCGCTGCGGCTGGAATCCACCGGCACGGATTTCTTCATCGAAGCGCTGAACGCACGCGGCAAGGTGCTGGTGGCGTTTCTCGCCGAGACCCTGAAAGAGCCTTGTGCGGTTGTCACCGAAAAGAGTGCGACACGTCTTGCGGGTCATATTCTGCGCGGCGATGCGCCGGTGGACGAGGATCAGCGCACACGGCGCGCCTCGGTGGTGTCGCTGGTGCGCGATATCATCGCGGCGTTCAGTTCGCCGAGCGATGGGCTGTTGGGTTTGTTCGGCGCATTCGCCTACGATCTGGTATTCCAGTTCGAGGATCTGAAGCAGAAGCGTGCGCGCGAAAAAGACCAGCGCGACATCGTTCTCTACATTCCAGATCGGATCCTGGCCTACGACCGCGCCACCGGACGCGGCGTGATCCTGAGCTATGATTTCGCGTGGAACGGCCAATCCACCAAGGGGCTTGAGCGCGAAACATCTGAAAGCGTTTACACCAAGACCAAGCGCGAGGGCTTTGCCGATCACGCGCCGGGCGTCTATCAGGAAACCGTCGAGACGGCGCGCAAGGCGTTCGCGCGCGGCGACCTGTTCGAGGCGGTGCCGGGACAATTGTTCGCCGAGCCTTGCGAGCGCACGCCGGCCGAAGTGTTCCAGCGTCTGTGCAAGATCAACCCTTCTCCGTATGGCGCGCTGATCAATCTCGGCGACGGCGAGTTTCTGGTGGCGGCGTCGCCGGAAATGTTCGTGCGCTCCGATGGCAAGCGGATCGAGACCTGTCCGATCTCCGGCACCATCGCGCGCGGCGCGGATGCCATCAGCGATGCCAAGCAAATTCAGGAACTGCTGAATTCGCAGAAAGACGAATTCGAACTCAACATGTGCACCGACGTCGACCGCAACGACAAGGCGCGGGTATGCGAGCCGGGCACGATCAAGGTTCTGGCGCGGCGGCAGATCGAGACCTACTCGAAACTGTTCCATACCGTCGATCACGTCGAAGGCATGTTGCGTCCGGGCTTCGATGCACTGGACGGTTTCCTCACCCACGCCTGGGCGGTGACGGTGACAGGTGCGCCGAAGCTGTGGGCGATGCAGTTCGTCGAGGATCACGAGCGGTCGTCGCGGCGCTGGTATGCTGGCGCGCTCGGCTTCATCGGTTTCGACGGCAGCATCAACACGGGTCTGACCATCCGCACCATTCGCATGAAGGACGGCCTTGCCGAGGTGCGCGTCGGCGCAACGCTGCTGTTCGATTCCGATCCCGTTGCCGAAGAGAAGGAATGCCAGACCAAGGCCGCGGCGCTGTTTCAGGCATTACGCGGCGATCCCGCGAAGCCGTTGTCGGCTTTCGCACCGGACGCCACCGGTTCCGGCAAACGGGTACTGCTGATCGATCACGAAGACTCATTCGTTCACATGCTGGCGGATTATTTCCGTCAGGTCGGCGCGACCGTCAGTGTGACGCGGCACAATCACGCGCTCGATGTGCTGAAGAAGAACGACTATGACCTGCTGGTGCTGTCGCCCGGTCCCGGACGTCCGGAGGATTTCGGTATTTCGAAGTTCATCGGCGCGGCGTTGGAGAAAAAGCTGCCGGTATTCGGCGTCTGTCTCGGCGTGCAGGCCATCGGCGAATATTTCGGCGGCAAGCTGGGTCAGTTGTCTACGCCTGCACACGGCCGTCCGTCGCGCGTTCAAGTGCGTGGCGGCACGCTGATGGGTAATCTTCCGAACGAGGTCGTGATCGGGCGCTACCACTCGCTTTATGTGGACCGCGACGGCATGCCGGACGCGCTGGAGGTGACCGCCAGCACCGAGGACGGCATCGCCATGGCAATCGAACACAAGACACTTCCCGTGGGCGGTGTGCAGTTTCATCCCGAGTCGCTGATGTCGCTGGAAGGCAATGTCGGCCTGCGGATCGTGGAAAATGCATTTCGGCTTGGACAACCCCGCAACGTCTGAACATTCGTGGATTTGAAAGACGCCATATGACTCTCGAAACCGATTTGAAAGCCACCGTTCGCGCCATCCACGATTATCCGAAGCCCGGCATCGTCTTTCGTGACATCACCACGCTGCTGGGCAATGCGTGGGCGTTCCGCCGCGCGGTGGATGAACTGGTGCAGCCATGGGCCGGCTCCAAGATCGACAAGGTTGCGGGCATGGAAGCGCGCGGCTTTATTCTCGGCGGCGCGGTGGCGCATCAGGTCTCGGCTGGATTCGTGCCGATCCGCAAGAAGGGCAAGCTGCCGCATACCACGGTGCGCATTGCCTACTCGCTGGAATATGGTCTGGACGAGATGGAAATGCATGCAGACGCCATCAAGCCGGGCGAGCGGGTTATTCTGATCGACGATCTGATCGCGACCGGCGGCACGGCGGAAGGTGCTGTGAAGCTGCTGCGCCAGATCGGCGCCGACGTGGTCGCGGCGTGCTTCATCATCGATCTGCCGGAACTCGGTGGTGCGGCCAAACTGCGCGCGATGGATGTTCCGGTGCGGACGCTGATGACATTCGACGGGCACTAATAACGAAGAGCGCGTGATCTGATCGCGCCGGGAGGCAGGCACATGGATCTTCAGCTTACGGGGAAAATCGCGGTCGTCACCGGCGGCACGCGCGGCATCGGCAAGGCGATTGCGCGCTCGCTCGCGGGTGAGGGCATGGACGTCGCGATCATCGGGCGCAATCTCGAAGCGGCAACCGCAACGGCTTCTGAAATTTCCGGCGAGACCGGCCGCAAGGTGCGGGCGTATTCAGCGGATACCGGCAAGGACGAGGCGGTGCGCACCGCAGTCGCCGCGATCCGTTCAGACTTTGGCCGGATCGATGTGCTGGTCAACAGCGCGGCCCAGCCGAGCGGACAGGCCAAGCCGCCGTCGCTGTCCGAGATCACCGACGAAATTTTCTGGAGCGATGTCAACGTCAAGGTGATGGGCTATTTGCGCATGGCCCGCGAGGTCGCCCCCTTGATGACGGAGCAGGGCTGGGGCCGCATCATCAATATCAGCGGGCTGGGCGCGCGGCAGACCGGGACCACGGTCGGCAGCATCCGTAATGTCGGCGTGGCGGCCTTGACTAAGAATCTGGCTGACGAACTCGGCCCGCGCGGCATCAACGTGACCTGCGTTCATCCCGGCCTGACAAGGACCGAGAAGACGCCCGGCGTGATCGAATGGCGCGCCAGCACGCAAAAGCGGACCAAGGAAGAGGTCGAGAAGGCGATGAACGATCTCAACACCATCCGACGCCTTGTCACGGCAGAAGAGATCGGTCACATCGTCGCGTTTCTGGCATCGCCAAAATCGATTGCCATCAATGGCGATGCGATTGCCGCAGGCGGCGGCATCCCCGGAAGCATCTACTACTGAGATCCGTTACAATTTGTGCAGGATCAGGTTCAGTTCCAGCTCGCGGAAGCGGGTGTAATTGGTGCGCACCCATTGATGCAGTTCCGAGGACTGATCTTTGTTGGTGCGCAGATAGTGCGAGAACGAGAAGTTCAACCGGCCGATAATCGATTTGAGAAACGCGGGAAGTGCTGCGACCTTGAACGGCCGCACGCGGGCGAATTCTCGCGGTAACGGCCCCCACAGGACATGCTCGTTCTCAACCGGCACGATGGCACCGCTCGGAAACGTATCGCGCAGCATCGCCCAGGCCATGATGGACGCACGGTCGCGGTCGGGGATGAAAAGCACGATCGGATCGACGCCGCGGCGGTCCGCTTCCTTCATGAAACCGATTTCTGCGATGATCTTGAAGAAATCATCGAAGGCGTGAAATCCGAGATCGATCACCTTGGGCACGCCGTCGTTGACGATCAGGCGATCCATCAGCGCCATCTGTCCGAACGTGTCGCTGATCAGCGCGGTCTCGGTGACGCCGGGAAGATAATTCAGCAGCGACGGCTCGCGCAGGTTGATGTCGAAGGCGGTCACCGCGCCGCGCTGAAGCAGCAGGAATTCCGTCAGCGCCCGCGCGATCAGCGTCTTGCCCACCGCGGGGCGGGGCGAACAGACGATATAGACGGGCGTGCGGCGCATCGGCGCGATTGTCCGTTGAGGCGCGATGCGAAGATCAGAACCGGATCACCGGTTCAGATTTCGCTGGTCGGCGCGCGCGATGTGTTGGACTTGTCCTTCGAGCCGACGATTTCGGTCAGCTTGATGCGGTCGAATTCGCCCCAGACATTGCCCAGCCAGTGGCGCACATAGCCGCGCAGCACGAACGAATAGTTCGCGGCCTCGTCCTTCGTGCCCTTGTTGGCAACGAATTTGAGGAACGGCACCGAGGCGACTTCGACCTGCTCGTAGGCCATTTCGTTCAGCTTCGGAATGGTGATCTCGGTCGCATTCTTGATGCGGTGGAAATAGGAATTGTAGGTCGCCTGATCCCACTCGAAGAAGCTGGTGTTGTTGATGAAGTTCTTCACCAAAAAGTACTTCGCGCCGTCCATGAAGTTCGCGGTCTCGGCGATTTCATCCAGCGAGGCGATCGACGGGCCGAGGATATGGAACACGGCGAAGGTGATCTGGCCGGATCGTGCGGCGTCGAGGAAGCCGATGTCGCGCAGAGAGGCCAGCGTCGGTGACAGAAGTCCTGCGCGGACGTCGATAACGGTGACGGTGTTGCCCGACGAATTCAGCGTGTCGAAAATCTTCATCTGGTCGGATGTGGATGTCACATCGACGATCTCGGTGATGTCGGGATGAAACCGCTTCAACGTGCCGCGCGGCGCTTCGGTGTCGAAGGCGCGGGTTGGGATGTTGTTTGCGCTGAAATAGTCGAGAACGGTGCGCGAAACGGTGGTCTTGCCGACCCCGCCCTTGTCCGCGCCCACTACGATCACTGCCGGTTTCGCCATAAGACCCCTTTACGCGCTAAACACGTCCGCCTGACGACGGGAGCTTAGCCTGCTTTCTGCCGGAACATGGCAGAAACGCGGGATAATTCAATTCTTGACGGCGCTATTATGCTTAATAACCAACGGCTTCTTAATGACGAAGGGTCACCGGCGGCCCCAAGGACCGAGAATTGAGCCTGCCGGAGACGGCGTCGGCTGCGGGGAACTGCCCCAGGGCCCCTTTCGCGGCGGCTCTGGCCGTGCGTCAGGCAGGGGATCGCCTGTTTCGGCACCTTCGCCGGGGAGCGGCATCGGGCCGGGATCGTGACCGCCGGCGTATGTCACCAGCGCCTTGACGCGGGAATCGACCGATGGATGGGTCGCGAACAGGTCGGCGAAGCCCTCGCGCGGATTGTCGATGCACATTTCCATCACGGCGGAGGTCGCGCCCGGCAATTCGCCGCGGCCCTCGATCTTGCGCAGGGCCGAGATCATTGCGTCCGGGTCTTTGGTGAGTTCGACGGAGCCAGCATCCGCCAGCAGTTCCCGCGAACGCGACAGGGCGAAGCGCACCACCAGCGACAGGCCCCATGCAAGGCCGATCAGGGCGATGGCCAGAAAAACGATGGCGAACGCGCCGCCGCCTTTCTTGTCCCCATCGGACGAGGAGGACGATGACCGTCCGCCGCCGCCGAACCGCATCCCGGAATTGAAGAAGATGCGGAAGAACAATTCGGCGAAGAAGCCGATCACGCCCGCGATGACGACCGCAATCACAAGCAACTGCACGTCGCCGTTGCGGATATGGGTCAGCTCGTGCCCGAGCACCGCTTCCATTTCCCGGTCGTTAAGCGCCTTCATCAGGCCGGTGGTGACGCTGATCGCGTACTGGCTGCGGTTGAGGCCGGTGGCGAAGGCGTTGAGCGCGGGGCTGTCGACGATCTTGAGTTTCGGCATCGGGATGCCGCGCGAAATGCAGAGATTTTCGAGCAGGTTGTAGAGACGCGGTTGTTCCTGCCGCGTCACGTCATGGCCGCCGGTCACCGCGTCGATAATTTTCTGGTGGAAGAAATAGGCGATTACGATCCATGCAGCAGAGCCGATGGTGGCTATCGGCAGGGCCTTGATGAGGTCGCGGCCGGCAAGGGTGATGTAGACGTCGAACGGCCGGTTGCTGTTGAGAGCCACCTCAGCCAGCAGCGCGCCGGCGAACACCATCACATAGACGAGCAGGAACAGGCCGCCGAGCAGCAGCATCGAACGAACCTTGTTCGATGCGATGTGCGTGTAAAGACCATACGCGGCCATGATGCGCTGCCCGTGCTAGCTCGAAAGGGTTCGCGACTAGAACTTGACCGACGGAGCCTGTTCGAGCTGTCCGCGCTGCTCGCCGAGGTCGAAGAAATCTTTCTTCGTGAATCCCAGCGCACCGGCAAACAGAGCGGCGGGCAGTTGCTGGATGCCGGTATTGTATTCCTGAACCGCGTTGTTGAAAAAGCGGCGGCTGGAGGCGAGCTTGTTTTCGATGTCGGACAGCTCGGTCTGCAACTGCTGGAAGTTGGTGTTGGCCTTCAGATCCGGATAGGCCTCCGACAGCGCGATCAGCCGGCCAAGTGCTGCGCCGAGCTGGCCTTCGGCGGCGGATACCTGCGCCGGGCCTTGCGCGGACATCGCCGCGTTGCGCGCTTTCACGACATCCTCGAGCGTGCCCTTCTCGTGGGTGGCATAGCCTTTGACGGTCTCGACCAGATTCGGAATCAGGTCGTGCCGCTGCTTGAGCTGCACGTCGATGTCGGCGAAGGCCTGAGAGACCCGCTGCGCCAGCGCGACCAGGCGGTTGTAAGCGCCAAAGACAAACAGGGCGATGACGACGATAACACCGAGTAAAATCCAGCCGGACGACATGAGGGAAACTCCTTGAGGACACGAATGCGCGCACCGTAGACCAAAAACCGCCCGCGCGGCAGGGGCCGCACGGCGGGGCTGGCTCTATTTGGTCGCGCTCAAGGAGCGATAGTTCAAATGTCTTTTGAAATATGTCGCAATTTTCAATGGGGGAGCGCCCTCAATCTCCCAATTTGTCGTCCCCGCGAAGGCAGGGACGACAAGCCAGATTGGATCAAGGCTTGGCGATATGCCACGCGCCGTTGAGGAAGCCGTCGCCGGTGGTATCGCCGGGCTTGGTGTCCTTGGCGAAGGTATAGAGCGGCTTGCCCTTGAGCGCCCACATCTTGCTGCCGTCGTCGCGGGCGACGATGGTCCAGTCACCCGACGCCTTGGCGTCGGCGGCGGCCATCAGCGGTGGCCAGTTGGTGGCGCAGGGGCCGTTGCAGACCGACTTGCCGCCGGTGTCCTTGTCGAACGTATAGAGCGTCATGCCTTTGGTATCGACATAGGCTTTGCCCTTCGCGGTGTCGGCGACCTTGGCCGCTTGCGCGAAGGCCGCGGTTGACGCGAGCATGAGAGAGACAGCCGCAATCGCGGCGAATGTTTTGGACATCGCAGTTTCACTCCTGATGAATTTCGGTCGGACGCGAATGCGTCATCAGGAAAAACTCCGGCCTGCGCGAATTATTCCGTCGCGCTATCTGGTCCGCGAAAAATGGCGTCGCCCCAACTCCATTTCTTCGCGCGCTTGTACGCGGCCTTGTCCCGATGCGGGACGCTTGCGATCTTTATTCCATCGGCAGCGCATATTTTTGCGGTCACCGCGATTTTTGTCGCGAGCGGCTGGGCCAGCACGCGCGCAGGCCGCTGGGCAGGCTCCTTGCGTGACAGAACAACGAAGCTGAATTTTTCATCCTCGTAGGGAAGGTCGGCTCCTTTAAGGTGTTTATGCGCGCGCGATCGTTGCAGGCGTTGCGTGAAGTGGCACCAGTCAGGTTGGGTCAGTGGACATTCATCGTCATGCGGGCAGGGGGCGATTGCGTGTGCGCCCTTGGCGATCAGCTGCGTGCGCAGATCGATGATGCGCGCATAGCCCGCCGGTGTACCGGGTTCGACAACCAGCAACGTGTCGCGCGTTTTCGCCCACATCGCGTCGGCCAAGGCCGCTCGCTCGCTCGCACTCAACTCGTTGATGACGTAACTTGCAACGACAAGATCAGCTTCGGGCATGGCGGCGAGTGATTTATGCGCGTCACCCGGGTCGTAACGCATCGCGGCGAACCGCGCGCGCGATTGGGCAAGGTCGGTTGCAAGATCGCGCAGCGCCGCGTTCTCGTCCAGCAGGGTGAAGGACTCGAGCGATGCAAAGGCTTCGCTTGCAGCCCATGTCGCCGTCCCCGGACCGGCGCCGATGTCGAGCAGGCTTTGCGGGGCGAACTCCGGGCTGACCTCTGCGAGAGCATTCAGGCTGGCAGCGATTGCGGCATAGGTCGCCGGCATCCGCGCCAGCGCATAGGCGAGCGCGTCCGCAGCCGTCTTGATGCGGCCCGAGCCGCCACCGCTGCGATAGGTCTGCGATATCGCGTCCGCGCGCTGCGCGGCGTTGTTCCGCGAAAGACCTTCGGCCTTGCGGGCCAATGCAGCTTTCAGTTCTGAGGGAAGATCAGGTGTCATGAGTCTCCTCAGGCCAGTCAGGCCTGAGGCACATTATGCCACGTTCTGGTCGAGAACCTTCATCGCGCCGTCGAGATCGACCGACACCAGCTGCGACACGCCACGCTCCGCCATGGTGACGCCGAACAGCCGGTTCATGCGCGCCATGGTGATCGGGTTGTGGGTGATGATGATGAAACGGGTCTCGGTGGACGAGGTCATTTCATGCAGCAGGTTGCAGAACCGCTCGACGTTGTGGTCGTCCAGTGGCGCGTCGACTTCGTCCAGTACGCAGATAGGCGAAGGATTGGTGAGGAACACCGCAAAGATCAGTGCCAGCGCGGTCAACGCCTGCTCGCCGCCGGAGAGCAGCGACAGCGTCTGCGGCTTCTTGCCGGGCGGTTTGGCGATGATTTCGAGACCCGCTTCGAGCGGATCGTCGCTTTCGATCAGGGTCAGTTCGGCCTGACCGCCGCCGAACAGCTCGGTGAACAGCCGCTTGAAATGAGCGTTGACCGTTTCGAACGAGGTCAGCAGGCGTTCGCGTGCTTCCTTGTTAAGGCTCTGGATGCCGGTGCGCAGCTTCTTGATCGCCTCGACCAGATCGTCGCGCTCGGTGGTGAGAGTCAGGTGCTGGGCCTCGACCTCGCGCAGTTCTTCCTCGGCGCGCAGGTTGACGGCGCCGAGACGCTCGCGGTCGCGGCGCAGCTTTTCCAGATCGGTTTCGATGTCGGTGACGGCCGGAAGCTCCGTCTCGGGCGTGATCTCCGCGAGAGCCGCAACGCCATGCGGCTCGACTTCGAGCATGTCGCGGATTTCGCGCTCGATGTCTTCAAGGCGGCGGCGGGTGCCTTCCATCCGCTCTTCGGAGCGGGCGCAGGCTTCACGCGATGCTGACAATGCATCGAGCGAGGCGCGGGCGGCGCGGTCGGTTTCCGCCATCGCGGTTTCGGCTGCGGCCAGCGCGTCGGCGGCGGTGCGGCGATCGGCTTCAGCGTATTCGATTTCGCTAATCAGCGCGTTGCGCTTCTCGGCGAACACTTCCGGTGCATTTTCAAGCTCGGCGCGCTCGGTCTTGACCTCGACGATACGGGTCTCGACGGTGGCGATCTGCGAGGCGGCATTTTCCTTGCGGCTTTGCCATTCGTTACGTTCGGCGACAATCGCCTGCACGCGGCGGTCGGCGAGTTCGGCCTCGCGGGCCAACGCTTGCGCCTCGGCGCGAACCTGCGCCGCGAGGCGGCGGTGGCCGTCCATATCGGCGCGCACGGCCGCGAGCTTTTCCTCGTTCTCGGCGCTTGACGGCAGTTCGCTCAAGGACTCGGTAGCAGTCTCGTGTGCGCCATGTGCTTCGGCGCGATCTGCCGCGAGACGGGTGCGCCGCTCGTCCAATGCCGAGCGGTGCGAGGCATGGCGGTTGATTTCACGTTCGGCATTCGCATGGCGCTCGCGCGCCGTGTTGGCCTCGCGCTGGGCATTGCGTGCCGCTTCGCGTGCGGTGCTTTCGGCGGCGGATGCAGCCTTGAGTTCGGCGTCGGCATTTTCCAGCGCCTGACGCTTGGCGATGGCATCGGCACGTGCCTGTTCAATTTCAGCTTCAATGTCGACAAGGCGGGCGCGCTCGGCCAGCCGGCGGGCTGCGCCGGTCGGAGCATGGGCGGCTGCAACGAAACCGTCCCAGCGCCACAGATCGCCTTCCGGCGAAACCAGCCGTTGTCCGGTCTTGAGCTGCGAGACAAGCTGCGCGCCACGCTCGCGGCTGACGACGCCGATCTGGGCCAGACGCCGCGCCAGTTCAGGCGGTGCGGTGACGTGCGCGGCCAATGCTTCCACACCTGCGGGCAGAGACGGATCGCCGCTGACGGGGCCTACGCTGGCCCAGCGCAGCGGTGCCGATGGGTCGACCGGGGCATCGAGATCGTCGCCGAGGGCTGCGCCCAGCGCCTTCTCGTAACCCTTGGCGACGTTGACGCCGTCGATGATCGGCGGCCACAGGTTCTTGGTTTCGCCGTTGACGATTTTCGAAATCGTCTTGGCTTCGGTCTCCAGCCGCTGCACGCGTTTTTCGGCATCGGCGAGCGGCGCGCGCGAGGCTTCCAGTCTGGCGCGGGCGCTGACATGCGCCGCTTCGCTGGCCTGAGTGGTGGATTCCGAAATCAGCAAGGACTCGACGGCCGTTTCCATCGCGGCGGCGAGCATATCGAGATCGCCAAGTCCGCTTGTCTCGGCGGCGAGCTTCTCGACTTCGCTTTCGACGTTGACGATGTCCTGATCGAGCCGTGCCAGCCGGTCGCGATGGGTGCGGACATTGGCTTCGAACTGGTTGCGCCGTGCGGTGAGGTCGGCAAGCGCGGTGGTCAGTTCGGAGAAGGTTCGTTCGGCGGCGGCGAGCGTCGTTTCGGCCTCGGACACGCGCTCATCGGCGCCGCTGCGCTTATCGACGCGCGACCTGATTTCGTCCTTGAGCAAGCCGTCTTCAGATTCGAGCCGCCCCAGCGCCACGTCGGCGTCGGACAACTGCCGCTGCTCGCGTTCGATGTCGGAAGCAAACTGCGTCAGGCGGCGGTCGAGTTCGGTGACACGTTCCTTGGCGCGCGCTTCCTCGCGGTCGAGCATTTCGCGCATATTGGTCAGGCGCTGCAATCCGGCGGCGGCGCGGGCTTCGTTTTCGCGCAGGCCGGGCAATTCAGAGGCACGGATCGCCTGGATGCGGGCGGCTTCCGCCTGCTGGCGGACGCGCTCGGCCTGTTCGCGCACGTTCAGGTCGTGGGTCTGGCCTGCTTCGGCGACGTCGGCATGGGATTGCAGCCAGCGCAGATGAAACAGCATCGCCTCGGCCTTGCGGACCTTGGCGGCGACTTCGCGATAGCGGATCGCCTGACGTGCCTGCTTCTTGAGGCCGTCGATCTGGCTCGCCAACTGGCCGATGACATCCTCGACGCGGGTGAGGTTGGTCTCGGCGGCCTTGAGGCGCAGTTCTGCTTCGTGACGGCGGGCATGCAAACCGGCGACGCCGGCGGCGTCTTCCAGCACGCGGCGGCGTTGGTCGGGACGCGCCTGAATGATCTCGCCGATCTTGCCCTGGTGGACGAGGGCAGGGGAGCGTGCGCCGGTAGCGGCGTCCGCAAACAGAATCTGCACATCGCGCGCGCGCACGTCGCGACCGTTGATGCGGTAGACCGAGCCTGCTTCGCGCTCGATGCGGCGGGAAATTTCCAGAACTTCCTGATCGTTCACAGCCGACGGCGCCGAGCGATCGGAATTGTCGATGGTCATCGCCACTTCGGCGTGATTGCGCGCCGGGCGATTGCCGGAGCCTGCAAAGATTACCGCGTCCATGTCGGATGCGCGCAGCGACTTGTATGACGTCTCACCCATCGCCCAGCGCAGTGCTTCGACCAGGTTCGATTTGCCGCAACCGTTGGGACCGACAACGCCGGTCAGGCCCGGCTCGATCAGAAAATCGGTCGGCTCAACGAAGGACTTGAATCCGTGAAGGCGAAGACGCGTGAGTTTCATGCAATCGGTGCTCTGTTGGCCGGGCTCGATTTATCCAGCCGGGGCAAGGTCATAGCAGGCCTGTGCCAGTATAACTGAGTCGCGGAATGCGCCTCGAACTGTCCGCACAATGGCGAGGCTGGCCCGCGAGGGCAACCGGCCCGCAGGGCTTTTCCCAAGGGATTTACAAGGGATTCAAAGGGGTTTAGCGGGGATTTCAGTATGTTTCGGGCGGATTGTTCCGGGAACCGGGACAGTTCCGCCCGGACTGTTTCAGCTCTTGAGCAGCAGCTTGATCATCTTTTCGAAAGCCTCGAACGAGGTCTCGCCCTTCACGGCCGTGCCGTTGACGAAGAAGAAGGGCGTCGAATTGACCTTGAGTGTTTTGTAGGCGTGCTCGCGCACATCCAGAATGCCCTTCTGGATTTTCGGATCGTTCTGGACGCACTCCTTGATCATCTGCTCGCTGAAGCCGGCCTGCTTGCCGACGCGGTTGATGGTGCCAAGCGCATCCGACGCCAGATCGTTCTGCTGCTTGAACAGAATATCGATGATCGCGAAATATTTCGGCGCATCGTCCTTGGCGACGCAGCGCGCCAGTGCGGAAGCTGCGAGCGCCACCTGATCGAGCGGGAATTCTCGGAAGATGAAGCGCACCTTGCCGGTATCGACATAGTTGGTCTTGATCTGCGGGAACACGTCTTTGGTGAACGCAGCGCAGTGCGGGCAGGTCATCGAGGCGTATTCGATGATGGTGACCGGCGCGTCTTTCGACCCCAGCGCCATGTCGCCGAGCTCACCGGCCTGGTTGATCTCAGCCGCGGTCTGGGCATAGGCCTCGCCGAAAAGCTTCCATGGCGAAAGCCCGAGTGCTGCTACGGCGCCGGTCAGGGACAAGGCGGCGTTAAAAGTGCGGCGCGTGATGTTCAACGGTCTGCTCCGGGAAAGTCGTACGAACGGCGCTGGATCGCGCCCTGATTGCGCATGTTCGCTAGCTTAAAGCGAGAATTGTGGCAATGCCGGGCCGCAACACGATGTACCGGCAAAACGCTCAATTTCGCTTGATCGACGCGCCGAGCCGCGCCAGCGCCGTGCGCAAATTCTCGTCCTCGACGGTGTCGAGCGAGGCTTCGATCCTGGCCACGGCTGCGGCGTCGGGCTGTTTTCTGGCTTTGCGTGCGGGCTTTCGCGACAGTGGCGCCTGCCGCAGCGCAATCCGCCCCACCGCGTTCCAGCCGAGGAAGCGGTTGACCCGCTCCAGAATGACATCCGAGGTGTGCTGGATTTCCAGCGCCATCGGCCCTTCGACCCGCAATATCAGCGTGGCCGGTTCGGGCGGCTGGTTTTCGACCGGCCGCGGCCATTGGATTTTCAACGGTTCCGAATGGGCTGCGACATTGGCGCCCGCGATTTCCGCCCATCGCGTCACCAGTTCGCGCGAGGCAAAGCCCTGCTTGGCGAACACGTCGTTGATCGCACTGCCGAGCAATGCGGATAACGGCTTGGCGTGGAGGCGACCGGGCTTGTTCATGTGCGGTTGTGATCGGTACATAGTGAACCATGACCCTATCAGGTGCAGTCGCGCGGCGAAAGAAATCTCCGGAAGATGGCGAAGCCGCTCGCCCGGCGTTGCTGCTTGCCTGGTACGACCGGTATCAGCGGCAATTGCCGTGGCGCGCGCTGCCGGGCCGCGCGAGCGATCCCTACCGTGTGTGGCTGTCGGAAATCATGCTGCAGCAAACCACCGTGAAAGCGGTCGGGCCTTATTTCGAAAAGTTCACCGCGCGCTGGCCGACGGTTGCTGCGCTCGGATCGGCCTCGCTCGATGATGTGCTGCGCATGTGGGCCGGGCTCGGATACTATTCCCGCGCACGCAACCTTCATGCCTGCGCCGTGACCGTGTTGCGCGAACACGGCGGCGTCTTTCCCGACACCGAAGACGGACTGCGGACGCTGCCGGGCATTGGGCCTTATACGGCGGCAGCCATCGCGGCGATCGCGTTCGGCCAGCAGACCATGCCGGTGGATGGCAATATCGAACGCGTGGTGTCGCGGTTGTTCGCGGTGGAAGAAGCGTTGCCGAAATCCAAGCCGCGGATTCAGCAACTCGCAGCGATGCTGCTCGGGGACTCGCGCGCCGGCGACAGCGCGCAGGCGCTGATGGATCTCGGCGCGACGATCTGCACGCCGAAGAAGCCGGCCTGCGCGCTGTGTCCGCTCAACGATAATTGCGCTGCGCGCATCCGTGGCGATCAGGAGACGTTTCCGCGCAAGGCGCCGAAAAAGACCGGCGCGCTGCGGCGCGGCGCTGCCTTCGTGGTGACGCGCGGCGACGAGTTGCTGGTTCGCACGCGGCCAGAAAAAGGCTTGCTCGGCAGCATGACGGAGGTGCCGACCTCCGAATGGCTCGCCGGTCATGACGACAAGGCGGCGCGCAAGCAGGCCCCGGCGCTGACGGTGTCACGCTGGCATCGCAAGACGGGCGTGGTGATCCATGTGTTCACGCATTTCCCGCTGGAGCTTGTGGTCTATGTCGCAAGCGTCCCCGCACGCACCCGCCCGCCGGACGGGATGCGCTGGGTGCCGGTCGCAACGCTGAAGGACGAAGCGCTTCCGAACGTGATGCGCAAGGTGATCGCGCATGGATTGGGCGATTAGCCCGCGCTCGACATTGCCGGTGTCTCGGGCCGCGGCACAATCGGC
>CALRLJ020000040.1:0-14817 GCA_943368635.1 Sediminibacterium ginsengisoli
TTGATGACATCCGCGAACAGCGCGGAGAACTCGCCATAGCTGGCAGAAAGATTGAGAACGCTCTTTCGGTTGGCCGCAGTTGCGACACGCGCGGCGCGTTCGATGGCGTTGCCAAGATCGGCTTCGGCGGCGCGAGCAGCGGTTTCATCGGACGGCAAGCCGGTCGTTACGTAGGTGCGGGCGAGTAACTGATAGGCCACAAGCTCGCGATCAATCTCGCGCGCGCTGTCGCTCTCGGCAACGATGCCCTGATAGGATTGAACGCCGTTGGCGATGCGCTCGAAGCCGAAATAGGCGACGCCCATATTGATGGCAGAAATGCCAAGCACGGTCACGAAGCCGAGTATGATTTTGGTTCGAAATCGAAGGTTGGAGAGAAAACTGATGCTCGTCTTCTGCTTCGCCGGAGTGCTTTTGAACCAGCCCATACCCAACCCCCAAAAATTCTTTTTGCATGCCGAACCAGCCGGCAAGCCGGCTCGCTGAAGCCTTACGGTAAATGGGAATGGATAAGATGTCGTAAATTCACTGCCTTGGAGCAGAAAAACGCCCGCAAAGCAGGCGTTTTGTCGCTTATGCGCGCATTTCAGAACCCAGCCGTCCGACACGTTATCCAGAAGTTAACAATTTATTCCCAACTCAGCGCGCCGCCGTTCTGATATTCAATGACGCGGGTCTCAAAGAAATTCTTTTCCTTCTTCAGGTCCATCGCCTCGGACATCCACGGGAACGGATTTTCGGTCTCGTCGAACACCCGCGTGAGCCCAAGCTGGGCACAGCGGCGGTTGGCAATGAAGTGCATGTACTGCTCGCACAGCGCTGCATTCAGGCCCAGAAATCCCCTCGGCATGGTATCACGGCTATAGGCTGCCTCCAGTTCGGCGGCCTCGCGGATCATGCCGCGCACCTCATCCTGGAATTCACCCGTCCACAGATGCGGATTTTCCATCTTGATCTGGTTGATGACGTCGATACCGAAATTCAGATGAATGGATTCGTCGCGCAGGATGTACTGGTACTGCTCCGCGATGCCGACCATCTTGTTGCGGCGGCCAAGCGACAGGATTTGCGCAAAGCCCGTGTAGAACCACATCCCCTCGAAGATCACGTAGAACGCCACGAGATCGCGCAGAAAGGCGCGATCTGATTCCGGCGTGCCGGTCCTGAAATCAGGATTCTCAAGGTTTTGCGTATGCTTCAATGCCCACGCCGCCTTGTCGGTGATCGATGGCACCTCACGATACATATTAAACAGTTCGCCCTCATCGAGGCCGAGACTCTCAACAACGTACTGGAACGTGTGGGTATGAACCGCTTCCTCGAACGCCTGACGCAGCAGGTACTGGCGGCATTCCGGATTGGTCAGGTGGCGATAGATCGCCAACACGATGTTGTTGGCGACGAGACTTTCGGATGCCGCGAAGAACCCCAGATTGCGCTTGATGGCCCGCCGCTCATCGTCTGTCAGGCCATCGCGTGACTTCCACAGCGCGATGTCCGCCTGCATCGAGACTTCGGTTGGCATCCAGTGATTGTTGCAGCCGGCGAGGTACTTCTCCCACGCCCACTTGTACTTCAGCGGCAGTAACTGATTGACGTCAGCGCGGCAGTTGATCATCGCCTTATCGTCCACCGAGACGCGGCCGCCCTTGCGGTCGATAGTGCCGAGACCAGTAGGATCAAGATCGGCCGCGGCCGGTTGCCCCGTCAAAATTTGCGGAAGTGTATTGGCGGCTTTGGGAGAGGTTTCGGACCAGTCGAGCATGAATTTCGTCTTTCTATTTAGTATCGCGCGTTGCCGATCGTCACTACGAGGAGGCGGAGCCGACGAAGCAATCCATTCTTCGCTTTTTACAAAGCTGGATTGCTTCGCTTCGCTCGCAATGACGGCGAGGCCTCTACTGGCACGCCTCGCAATCGGGATTGTCGATCGAGCACGCCACCAAATCGGACAGATCCGGCGCGGACGACGACTGCGGCATCATGATCGGTTTGTTCACCGGCATGGCCGCGAGCGATGCCGACGACACGGCGTTGAGCTTGCCGTCCGTGCCTTTCAGCGTCGACTTCTCGACATGGGTGGCGCTGCGCGACCGCAGGTAATATGTGGTCTTCAATCCGCGTGCCCATGCCAGCCGGTACAATTGGTCGAGCTTCTTGCCCGACGGATTGGCGATGTAGAGATTGAGCGACTGCGCCTGGTCGATCCACTTCTGCCGACGTGCCGCCGCCTCGATCAGCCACGCGCTGTCGATCTCGAACGCTGTTGCATAGAGCAATTTCAGATCGTCCGGCACGCGGTCGATGGAGCCGACGCTGCCGTCGAAATATTTCAGATCCGACACCATCACCTCGTCCCACAACCCGCGCGTTTTGAGATCGCGGACAAGGAATTCGTTTACCTCGGTGAAATCGCCCGACATGTTCGATTTGACGTAGAGATTCTGGTAGGCGGGCTCAATCGACTGTGCCACGCCGCAGATATTGGATATGGTCGCGGTGGGTGCAATCGCCATGACGTTGGAGTTGCGCATACCCACCGACTGCACTCGTATCCGCAGTGAAGACCAATCCAGCGTCGAAGACCGATCCATCTCAAGTCCGCCGCGTGCATCGGCCAGGATTTCGATGGAGTCGAGCGGCAGGATACCCCTGCTCCACAGCGACCCTTTGAACGATGGATACGACCCGCGTTCGGCGGCGAGATCGACCGAGGCCGAAATGGCGTGATACGAGATCGCTTCCATGCTGGTATCGGCGAACGCGACGGCCGCATCGGAGGCAAAAGGAATTCGCAGCGCGTGCAATGCGTCCTGAAAGCCCATCAGCCCGAGTCCGACCGGGCGATGTTGCAGGTTCGAGCGGCGCGCTTCCGGGATTGTGTAAAAATTGATGTCGATCACGTTGTCGAGCATCCGCATCGCGATCGAGATCGTGTGCTTCAGCCGTGCATGATCGATACCGCCCTCGCCCACATGATTGAGCAGATTGACCGAGCCCAGATTGCACACCGCGACTTCATCGTCGGACGTATTTAGCGTGATCTCGGTGCAGAGATTGGACGAGTGAATGACGCCGATATGCTGCTGCGGCGAGCGCAGGTTGCACGGATCCTTGAATGTGATCCATGGATGCCCGGTTTCGAACAGCATGGTCAGCATGCGGCGCCACAGATCCGTGGCACGCAACGTCTTGAACACCCGGATTTCACCGCGCGCAGCCTTATCCTCGTAGAAGGCATACCTTTCGGCAAACGCCTTGCCATACAGATCGTGCAGGTCCGGCGTCTCGTCCGGCGAGAACAGCGTCCACTCGCCGTCCGATTCGACACGCCGCATGAACAAATCCGGCACCCAGTTTGCGGTGTTCATGTCATGGGTACGGCGACGGTCGTCACCGGTATTCTTGCGCAGGTCGAGGAATTCCTCGATGTCGACATGCCATGTCTCCAGATAAGCGCAGACCGCGCCCTTGCGCTTGCCGCCCTGATTGACCGCAATCGCCGTGTCATTCGCGACTTTCAGGAACGGCACCACGCCCTGGCTTTCGCCGTTTGTGCCCTTGATGTGAGCGCCGAGGCCGCGCACGCGGGTCCAGTCGTTGCCGAGGCCGCCGGAATATTTCGCCAACAGCGCATTGTCTTTCACCGACTTGAAGATGCCGTCGAGATCGTCCGCCACCGTGGTGAGGAAGCAAGACGACAGCTGCGGCCGCAGGGTGCCGGAATTGAACAACGTCGGCGTCGACGCCATGAAGTCGAACGACGACAGCAGGTTGTAGAATTCGATGGCGCGCGCCTCGCGATCGATCTCGCGGATTGCAAGTCCCATGGCGACGCGCATGAAGAACGCCTGCGGCAGCTCGATGCGATTTCCGTCCTGATGGAGAAAATAGCGATCGTACAGCGTCTGCAAGCCGAGGAACCGAAACGACAGGTCGCGCTCCGGCTTCAGAGCCGCCGCGATCCGCTTGAGGTCATAGCGCGCCAGTTCCGGATCCAGCAGCTCGGCTTCGATGCCGGTTTTGATGTAAGCCGGGAAATACTCCGCATAGCGCGCGGTCATGTCGGCCTGTGTGGCATTGATCGGCGAACTGTGCACGAACGACAGGACTTCAGTGCGCAGCTTATCGAGCAGGAGGCGCGCGCTGACATAAGCGTAATCCGGCTCCTGCTCCACCAGCGTGCGCGCAGCCATGATGCCCGCGAGCGCCAGTTCATCCTGGCTGATGCCGTCGTAGAGATTGCGCCGGGTCTCGGTGAGAACGGGGATGGCATCGACGCCGTCAAGACCCGCACAGGCTTCCTGAATAATGAGCGTCAGACGATCCACATCGAGCACCACACGGGCGCCGTTACCGAGCGTCACATGCAGCAGTGGCTCGGATGATGTCTTGGCGGGCTTTGCAGCTTCCGCCTCGGCGCGCTGGCGCTGTCGTTCGTCGCGGTAGAGCACATAGGCGCGGGCGACCTTGTGGTGCTCGCTGCGCATCAACGCCAGTTCGACTTGATCCTGCACGTCTTCGATATGGAAAGTGCGCCCCTCGCCGACCCTGCGGGTCAGAGCGTTCACCACCTCATTTGTTAGTTGCTCGATCACATCGTGAATGCGGCGTGATGCCGCCGCGGTGTGTCCTTCGACGGCAAGGAACGCCTTGGTCATCGCGATCGAGATCTTGCTCGCGTCGAACGGCGAGACCGTGCCGTTGCGGCGGATGACCTGCAACGGCGGCTCATTCGCAGGGACGGCCAGCGACTCGGAACGCAACTGAATGAGAGGAGCGGATTTGGCGGCTTCGCGTTCGAGAGAGAGTGACATCGGCAGACCCCGTGCGTGTTGCAATTTTTTGGGGGCTTGGGCCGAAAGGACGCTGCATGACGACCGGCATACGCCGGCAATGCTGCAAGCGACCGCCGGACACCCCGCCCGTGGACGTTCTTTTGGTGTCGCGGCAGGTCTCCTGGCTCGCAGGTCGGGGCTGAGTCCGGTCTTCCCGATGCGTTACCGCATCAGTGACTTCGGTCGGACTCAACTCACTGCTTACAGTTGCGGGGGCAGCGCCGGAATTGCTGCATTGATTGCAGCTCACCGGCTTCCCATTTTCACCACTAGGCCTTGCGGCTTTGCGGCACCTCGACGCCTACATCTGGTTACGTTCGCGAGGGGAAGTCAAGCGGGCCACGCTGTGAATAACCGGGACGAATCCCGCAACAGCACGGAATACTTTGAAAAACCGACGAAGAATTTTTTCGCAGACTCCGGGAAACGGCGGCCAAGATTCACATCCACGGATCGCATCGGCAAGAATCAGTTTCCATGAGTCTCGGCAAACGTCTGCCCACACCTGCCCCGCGCGCGCCCGGCACAGCAGCAGTGGGAAGCTTTCCCTTTGACCCGCCGGAATGCCCTTCTCATAACATCAGCATCGCGGTTCTGTGGATCGGTGGTCCGGAGCCAAGAGGGAATGCGGTGCGCGAGACTTTGAACGGTCACGCAATTCCGGAGCTGCCCCCGCAACTGTAAACGGCAAGTCTTGTCCATCAATGCCACTGAGGTGAGAACCTTGGGAAGGCGGGCACAGGCGACGACCCGTGAGCCAGGAGACCTGCCGCGATCACAGTACGTCCACGGGCGGGGTGCCCCGGTGTGTCGCTTGCGAGAGGACGGCACGCCGTCCCTGTTGTTAGCGCATGTCCCGCTCCTGCCCCAACATCACGGGGTTTCCGATGTCGAATTCACTATCCACTACTTCCATTTCCGTCGCCACGCTGGGTACCCCGCGTATCGGCCCGCATCGCGAGTTAAAAATCGCACTCGAAAGTTTCTGGTCCGGCAAGATCGACGAGGCGTCGCTCGTCAAGACGGCCACGCAACTTCGCGCCGACAACTGGGCGCGGCAGAAGGCGCGCGGCATCACCGTTATCCCTTCGAACGATTTCTCGTTCTACGATCAGGTGCTCGACACCAGCGTTTTGGTCGGCGCGATTCCGGAAATCTATAACTGGAAAGGCGGCCCAGTATCGCTTGCGACCTATTTCGCAATGGCCCGCGGCTCGCAGGGCGACGGTGAGGCCTGTGAGCATGGCCACACGCATCAGCACCATGGCCACAGTCCGGCTCACGGCGCGCCCGCGCAGGAAATGACCAAGTGGCTCGACACCAACTATCACTACATGGTGCCGGAATTCTCGAAGAGCCAAACCTTCGCCCTGTCCTCGACCAAACCCATCGACGAGTACAAGGAAGCAAAGGCGCTCGGCTATCAGACCCGGCCGGTGCTGGTCGGTCCCGTGACATTCCTCAAGCTCGGCAAGAGCCCTGACGCATCGTTCAGCAACCTGTCGCTGCTGGACAAACTCGTGCCGGTTTATGCCGAAGTGCTGAAGCGTCTCGCCGCCGCAGGCGCTGACTGGGTGCAGATCGACGAGCCGGTGCTGGTTCTCGATCTCGATGCCGCCGCGCGCGATGCGCTGAAAAAAGCCTATGCCGAACTCGCCAAAGCCGTTCCGCAGATCAAGATCATGCTGAACACCTATTTTGGCGCGCTGGGCGACAATCTCGACACCGCCGCCGCGCTGCCGGTTGCGGGCCTGCATATCGATCTCGTTCGTGCGCCTGAGCAGCTCGATGCTGTTCTCAAGGCCGTGAAGCCGGATGTTTTGCTGTCACTCGGCGTCATCGACGGCCGCAACATCTGGCGCGCGAACCTGCCGGCGATCCTCGACCGCATCGAGCCGGTGGTCAAAAAGCGCGGCGCGCATCTGGTCGAAGTCGCGCCGACATGCTCGCTGTTGCATGTGCCTGTCGATCTCGACCGCGAAACCAGACTCGATGCCGACGTTAAATGCTGGCTTGCTTTCTCGCTGCAGAAGATGACCGAACTTTCCGTACTCGGCATAGCGCTCGCTGGCGGACGCGACGCTGTGAAGGACGAACTTGCGGCCTCGGCTGCGGCCGCCGCCGCACGCCAGATCTCCCCGAAGGTCCATAACAAGGCGGTGGGCGACCGCTTGACTGCCATCACGGCGGACATGGCCAATCGCCGCAATACCTTCGGCAAGCGCGCACAGGTGCAACGCGCCCGCTTCAAGCTGCCGGCGTTCCCGACCACGACCATTGGCTCGTTCCCGCAGACCAGCGAAGTCCGCAAGGCGCGTGCCGCTTTCAACAAGGGCAAGATTGGCCAATCCGACTACGATGCGTTCCTGCGCGAGGAGACCAAACGCACCGTGGCATGGCAAGAAGAGATTGGTCTCGACGTGCTGGTGCACGGAGAATTCGAGCGCAACGACATGGTGCAGTATTTCGGCGAGCAGCTCTCGGGCTTTGCCTTCACCCAGCATGCCTGGGTGCAGAGCTACGGTTCGCGCTGCGTGCGCCCGCCGATCCTGTTCGGCGATGTCTCCCGGCCACAGCCGATGACCGTCGCGTGGTGGAAATACGCGCAGTCGCTGACCAAGCGCCCGATGAAAGGCATGCTCACGGGGCCCGTAACCATCCTCAACTGGTCGTTCGTCCGCGACGACATTCCGCGCAGCGAATCCTGCCGGCAGATCGCGCTCGCCATCCGCGACGAGGTCAGCGATCTTGAGAAGGCCGGCGCGACGATGATCCAGATCGACGAAGCCGCGCTGCGCGAGGGTTTGCCGCTCCGCCGATCAGAGTGGAAAGCGTATCTCGACTGGGCAGTGGGAAGTTTCCGGATCAGCGCGTCAGGCGTTCGGGATGAAACCCAGATCCACACCCATATGTGCTATTCGGAGTTCAACGACATCATCGACGCCATCGGCGCGATGGATGCCGACGTGATTTCCATCGAAACCTCGCGCTCGAAAATGGAATTGCTCGACGCCTTCGTGACCTACAAGTACCCGAACGAAATCGGACCGGGTGTCTACGACATCCATTCGCCGCGGGTGCCTGAGGTGCCGGAAATGATGGAGCTGATCGGAAAAGCGCGCCGCAACCTGTTGCCGGATCAGATCTGGATCAATCCGGATTGTGGCCTCAAGACGCGCGGCTGGCCCGAGGTCAAATCAGCGTTGACCAATATGGTCGAGGCGGCAAGGCAGGCGCGAGGTATGTAGCCGCCTCGCATCAACGCAATGCACCCGTCATTGCGACGAGCATTTGCGGCGAAGCAATCCAGTCCTTGTTTCTCAAGAGCCGGATTGCTTCGCTTCGCTCGCACTGACGTGGTGGCCGACCAACGGCCTGAATGATGCTTTTGTTACTTCTTCTTCCCGTCGGCGGCGAACTGCTTGAGAAACGCCGTGAGATCCTTGATCTCGTCTTCTTTCTTGATGCCGGCGAAGGCCATCTTGGTGCCGGGGATCTTGGCCTTCGGATCCTTGATGTACTCGGCGAAGACTGCGTCATCCCACGTAATGCCGGATTTCTTGTTGGCGTCCGAATAATTGTAGCCCGCGACGCTTCCGGAGTGACGGCCGAACAATCCGTTCAGCTCGGGACCGACGCTGTTCTTGGCGGTTTCGCCGACCTGATGGCAGGCCCGGCATTTGTTGAAGGACTTTTCACCGGCGGCAACGTCCTGGGCGTTGGCCGCGCTGGTGAAGCTGACGGCAGCAAGAGTGAGGGCGGCGGCGAGCGAACGAGCAATCATCTGTTTTAACCTTATGAAGCGGGCAGGAAGGCTGGCTGGTGGAAAACGCGAGGAATTCAGAGAGCGAGAAACTGAACCCGCTGCACCGCAACAGGTTCAGTCAATAATTAGCATACGTCAGGCAAACATATCGGCAGTAATCCCGGCGTACCAGCCCATGTTTTCCACCTGCGTCTGCTTGCGCAGATCGGCGTCCTCGCCGGTCTTCGACACAAAGGTCGATGACGCCGCGATTTTGCCGTCCTTGGGTTCGTAAGCGCCGCCGACCTTCACGCAGTCGTCGGTGTCGATCAAGCTCCAGCACGTATTGGTGTAGCGCGCCGGGAACGTGCGCGCCGAAACCAGTTCGCCCCGGATCATCATGGCAGCGACCTTGGCCTGACTATTGGCGGAGAATGCCGACTTCGGCATCTCGCCTGCAATACAGGCATCGCCCAGAACGTAGATATTGGCATCGGCGGCAGACTTCATGCTTGCCGGATCGATGGCACAATAGCCGCTTGCATTGGCGAGGCCCGCATCGCGCGCGATCGCGCCAGCCATCTGCGCAGGGATGACGTTGACCAATGCTGCGTTCTTGTAAGTCTCGAACCCGGTGACCACGGTGTTGGTCTTGGGATCGACTGATTTCAGTCCGTCATGAACCTTCGGGCCGAGCCATTCGACCATGCCTTTGTAATGTTTCTCCCAGCCTTCCTGAAACAGACCCTGCTTGGAGAAACTTTCCTTCGGATCGATCACAAAAATCTTGGAGCGGATCTTGCCCGCCTTCTTCAAGGCGTGTGCTATCATCGATACGCGCTCGTATGGACCCGGCGGACAACGATAAGGATTAGGCGGCGCAATCATTACAATGACGCCGCCGTTCGGAACGGCATCGATCCGCTTTTTCAGCAGCAACGTCTGCGCACCCGGCTTCCAGGCGTGCGGCATTGCCTCTTCCGCAGCCTGCGACCAGCCCGGAACGGAATCGTATTTCAGATCGATTCCCGGCGAGACAACGAGGCGGTCGTAAGGAACCTTCCTGCCGTCCGCGAGAATGACTTCTTTCCTGTCGCGGTCGATCTTCGCAGCCTTCTCGCCGACAACGGTGACGCCATGCTTCTTCAAAGCGCCATAGCCATGGGTGATGGAGGGATAATCGCGCACACCGCCGAGATAGAGATTGCTGTGGAAGCAGGTCTGGTACTTGGCGTTAGGCTCAATCAGGGTGACGGAAATCGCGCCGGCACTGTCCTTGGCGATGTATTTTGCGGCCGTCACGCCGCCCGCCCCGCCGCCGATCACCACGATGCGCGGCTTGGCCTGCCCGAACACCGCAGGGGCACCGAACATCATGACGCCTGCGAACGATGCCGATCCCGAAATCAACTGCCGACGATTGATGCTCATTTTGTCCCTCCAGTATTTCTGATCGAAAATTGGATTCAGCGGACGAACAGGTCAGCCGACCTTCAGGTATGCAAAGCCCTTGGATTGCAGCGCTGCCACAGTGGCGACACCCGACGGAACGAAGCTGATAAACGGCACGTCATTTACCTTGCCCTTGTCGAGTTTCAACCGCTTGAACGTGATTTCACACAAATGGACCTTGAGCCCATTCTTGGAGAGAGCGGTCACGCGCTCGAACAAAGCAGGATCGATCTTCTCATCCTTCCAAGGTGTTCCCTCCAGCGTGCTCAGGAAATACTTCACCGCAACGCTATGCGCTACGATCACCAGTTGCAGCCCGAACGGATCCGCGCCGTAAGCCGAGTAATGATTGGAAATGTTGTTCAGCGTCTGGGCGAAGCGGGCGTTATCGCCGTAGTCGCAGTGATAGAGACATGCGACATCACCTTCCTTCTTCAGATCCGCCATGGCCAAATCTTTCGGCGCCGCATGCGCCGTCGACGCTGCGACCAGACCGCCGGCCGCTCCGATGATGATGTTTCGCCGTGTTGTCGAACCGTTGTGGTCTGTCATGACGATCTCCGATGTTGATTCGCATTACTTCTGCACGGCGAAATACGCCGCCAGCGCTGCAATGTCGTCCGCCTCAAGCCGCCCGGCGATGGTTTGCATCACCGGATTGTCGCGCTGCTTGTCCTTGTAGGCGTTCATCACCGCAATGAACTGGTCTTCCGGCCATCCGGCAATCTTCGGAATGCCCTGCGCCCCGCCCGATGTGCGGTGACAAGTTACACATTCCGCCGACAAATACTGTCCAAGTTCCCGGTCGCCCGCAGCAGCATTTTCCAATGCAACGCCCACCGTCAGAACAAAAAGCATTGCTTTAGCTGACGGCCGGCTCATCACTCGACTTTCGGGCCTGATTTGCCGTCAGGCGTCACGTCAACCGACATGGCCCTGCCCGTCACCTTCGGAGCGCTGCGACAATCCTTCATGCATGGATCTTTTTTCCAAAACTGCTTTTCGGTGGTCTCGCGGTCGTCGTCGTAAAAGGCGTTGGCATTCGGCATCTTGATCGAGGTGAAATTCTTCTCATTCAGCTCGAAATTTTCGTCCTTGATCACATCGTTCATCGACAGAATATAGGCTACCAGTGCATAGACCTCGTCGTCGGACAGCGACCGGGCATTCCCGTAAGGCATTGCCCGCTTGATGTAGTCGAACGCCGTCGACAAATCCGGCCAGAACGAACCGACGGTCTTGTCGGGACGATCCGCCTTCAGCGTCCCGGCGCCACCTGCGAGCACAGGCCAACGGCCAGCACCTTCGCCGAATTCGCCGTGACAGGCCGCGCATTGTGCCTGGAAAATCACATCACCCTGCTTCACCGTGCCCTTGCCGACCGGAAGGCCCTTGCCGTCCGGCCGCACGTCGGTATCCCACGCCTTAATTTCATCCGGCAGTGCGGGACGTCCGAGCCCGAGCTTAGACGAGGTTTTCACCGTCCCCTGTGCGGCAATTTGCTGCGCTTCGATCTGCGAGTTTGCAACTGCGAGCGTCACGCCGCAGAGCAAGGCGACTGCTGCGAACTTAACCGATCTCGACATTTTCGGTCTCCCCGTTCGCGCGCACAAGCCAAGTCTGAATGCCGTTGTTGTGGTAGATCGAATTAACGCCGCGCACCTTGCGCAGTTCGTCCTTGGTCGGCTGCACGTAGCCGGTCGAATCCATTGCGCGGGACTGGATCATCAATTCCTGACCGTTCCAGTCGAAGTCGACATAGAAGCGCACCAGCGATTTGTCGAATACCGGTCCGTCGATCCGTGCGGTCTGCCAGTTGCGGCCGCCATCCATGGACACATCCACACGCTTGACAGTGCCACGACCCGACCATGCGAGGCCGCTCAATACATTGCGGCCCTTGTACTTCAGCGGCGCCTGCGGCGACGGATTGGTCACCACCGACTTCGCATCCATGATGAAGGTGTGCTTGCGCGACCGTCCGTCGGCCAGCAAGTCGGTGTATTTCGATGTTTCCTCGCGGGTCTGCCACGGCTGGTCGCCGACCTCGATGCGGCGAATCCATTTCACCCAGAGATTGCCTTCCCAGCCCGGAATCACCGCGCGCAGCGGATAGCCCTGCTCTGGGCGCAGTGCTTCACCGTTCATCGCGAACGCGAGCATACAGTCGTCCAGCGCCTTCTCGATGGGCAACGAGCGGTTCATGGCGGCTGCGTCCGCGCCTTCCAGCATCAGCCACTTCGCATTCGGCTTGATGCCCGCTTCATCCAGTATCGTCTTCAGCGACACGCCGGTGTACATCACATTGTGCACCATGCCGTGGGTGAACTGGCAGCCGTTGAGCTGCGCGCCGCGCCATTCCATGCCGGAATTCGCCGCGCATTCGAGGAAGTAAACTTTGTTCATGCGCGGCATGCGCTTGATGTCGTCCATCGTGAACACCAGCGGCTTTTCCACGAGGCCGTTGATCATCAGGCGATGCTCGGCGGGATTGATCTCGGCAACGCCGGAGTGATGCCGCTCGAAGCACAGCCCCGATGGCGTGATGATGCCGTCAAGTTCGTGCAACGGCGTGAAATTCACCGACGACTCGGGCGATGCCGTCAGCCACGACACATCGCGGCGGATCACGTTCTTTTCGAACTTCGACGGCATGCCGTAAGGAGTCTTCTGCACCCCGTCGCCGAGATAGCGATTCCAGTCCTGAACTTCGGTGATCAGCGGATCGGGCTTGGCTTCCTGTGCGATCGCGGGGATCGTACCGAGTGCGGCGCTTGCGCCCGCGAGTCCCGCCGCGCCGAGAAACTTCCGGCGGTTGAGAATTTCCGCAGATGATTTGTCACTCATGCGGCATCCTTTCTATTTATCTCGATACGTGAATATGTTGATGACAGCGATGCATGAAAACGACCTGCGTCAGACGCCTGAAACTTTGACGGCGGTGTTCGGCTCGACTTTCACTGTGCCACGCTTGCCGACATGCGCCGACACAATGTCCCAGATCGGCGGACCTTGCGTGTTTTCGTTGACGCTGGCCCAGCCCGCGACGGTGTAGGTCTTTGCCGCATCGATCGGCTTGCCTGATTTCAGATGCGTCAGATCGGAAATGCGCGACCCCATTTGTTTGGAGACGTCGATCGAATACCCCATGCCGCCGATGCGAACCATGTCGCCGCCGCCCTGGAAATACGGATCGGGGTGGAAGATGTTGTCGGCGACGTCTTCGAGGATTTCCTTGAGCTGCGCGCCGGTCATCTGATTGCGGTAGCAGTTCGGATAGGTGATCGCGGTGGCGTTGGTGATGTCTTCCCACGTGATCGGGCTGTCGGGAAGCAGCGTGCCGCCCCAGCGGAAGCCCGGCGACAGCGCAATCTCTGCGTCGCGTTCGGACATGATGGCGTCACAGATCAGATCGTCGAACGTGCCGTTGAAATTGCCACGGCGATACAGCAGCGAGTCCGTCTTGCCGACAACACGCGCCAGATCCTTGGCGAACGGCGCCCTCACCTTCTCGACCAGCGCGGTCATCGACGCGTCCGGCTTGATCGCATCGGTGAACACCGGCATCAGCTTGAAGCGGACGCCCGCGACCTTCTTGTCCTTCACCTCGATGTCCAGACGGGAAACAAACTTGCCGTGCGATCCGGTCGCGACCAGCACGGTATCGCCGACCTTGACCAGGCCGGGCATCGCGTCATGCGTATGCGCGGTCAGGATCACGTCGAGACCCTTGACGCGACCCGCGAGCTTGCGGTCGACGTCGAAGCCGTCATGCGACAGAAGAACAACGATCTCCGCACCCTCGGCGCGCGCCTCGTCAACCTGCTTCTGCATGTCTTCTTCGCGGATGCCGAACTCCCATTTCGGGAACATCCAGCGTGGATTGGCCACCGCCGTACGCGGCAAGGCCTGACCGATCACGGCAATCTTCGCGCCGCCGCGCTCGAACATCTTGCGCGCCTCAAATACCGGCTCCTGCCATTCGTTGTCGCGAATGTTCTGCGCAAGAAACGCGAACGGCGCCTTGTCCACGATCTCCTTGACGCGCTCGGCGCCGTAGGTGAATTCCCAATGCCCAACCATGGCATCGACCTTCAGCGCCGACATGACATCGACCATGTCCTGCGCCTTGGTCTGCAGCGATGTCCAGCTTCCCTGCCAGCTGTCGCCACCGTCGAGCAGCAGCACCTTGTCTTCGCCGCGCTCCGCACGCACCGCACCGATCAGCGCAGCCATGCGGTCCATGCCGCCCATGCGGCCGTAGTTGCGTGCGAGCGATACAAAATCATCGGCCGTCAACGCGTAGGCATCCGCCGATCCGGTGGCGATGTTGAAGTACTTCCGGAACTCTGCATCGGTGAGGTGCGGAGGCAGCCCGCGATCCGCGCCGACGCCGAGATTGACCGAGGGTTCGCGGAAATACAGCGGCATCAACTGCGCGTGAGTGTCGGCGACATAAAGTATGGTCACCGTGCCGAGCGGATCGAACCGCGTAATGTCGGCTTGCGTCAGCCGCTGCTGCGCGGCGACGCGCCCCAGAGGGCCAAGCCCGCTGCCGATCGTCAACGCGGACGCAGCCGCAGTCGCTTGCAGGAAATCCCGCCTCGATATCATCGGACCACCTTTGATCCTTCACGCGAAGGATCGATTTTCAGAAAAACGTATGACGGCGCGACCGTGCGCGCCGCCGGATCAACCGACCGTCAGCTTGTTCTTGGCGGTGTATTCCGAGCCGTCGTCATCCTTCCAGGTGAAGGTGAACTCGCCGGTCTCGGCGGCCTT
>CALRLJ020000041.1:0-14540 GCA_943368635.1 Sediminibacterium ginsengisoli
CATGATCATGCTCACCTTCATCTACTCCGCGGTGCTCGGCGGGCTGGCCGGTATTCTCGTCGCGCCAGTCCTCTTTGTCTCGATCCAGATGGGGGCCACGATTGCATTGAAGGCCTTCGCAGCCACGATCATCGGCGGCTTCGGTGATGTGACCGGCGCGATCATCGGCGGTATCGCGCTCGGCATCATCGAAACCTTCGGCGCGGCTTACATATCGGTGCCGTATAAAGATGCATTCGCGTTCCTCGTGCTGATTGCGTTTCTTGTCTTCCGTCCGCAAGGCATCTTCGGCGAACGCGTGGCGGAAAAGGCATGAGTGTGGATAGCGAAAACATGAAGTCCGCAACGAGCGTGCGCTCGATGCCTTCTGTCTTGCGGCACCTGCCATATTTCGTCGCGGCCGCGATTGCTGTATTTGCCGCCGCGACGATGACTTTCGACGGTTACGTCCTGAATATCCTCATGCAGGCGACGACATTCGCCGTTGCTGTGTTCGGATTGACGGTCGTGCTGGGACTGTGCGGGCAGATCAATCTGGCGCAAGCAGCGTTCTTTGGTCTCGGCGCTTATGTGGTGGGTCTTGGCACCGCCGACTATCAGATCAATTTCTGGATTTGCCTCGTCGGCGGATCGTTGCTGGCGCTGGCGGCCGGCGCGTTGCTCGGCATGAGTACACTCAAGCTCGGCGGTCACTATCTTGCAATGGTGACGATTTCGTTCCAGCAGATCGTTACGCTCGTCATGATCAACGCGATTTGGCTCACGCGCGGTCCCGATGGCGTATCGCGGATCGGGCGGCCCGCGCTGTTCCAGTCGCAGCAATCGTTTCTCGCATTCTGCGTCGCTGCACTTGCGGTGATAGGCTATCTCGTCTGGCATCTGCCGGACACCCGGATCGGCCGCGCGATGCGCGCGGTTCGTGATAACGAGCTTGCCGCTGGCGTCGCGGGTATCGACATCTTTCGCACCAAAGTATCTGCGTTCGCGCTCTCCGCTTTGCTCGGCGGTATCGGCGGCGGATTGTTCGCAGGCGGGTTTTCCTATGTCAGCCCGGACCAGTTTTCATTCGCTGAGTCGATCGTATTTTTGACGATGGCGCTGCTCGGCGGTGTGGGATCCCCCATTGGCGCGGTCATCGGTACCGGCTTGCTGATTCTGATTCCCGAATGGCTGCGCTTTCTCAAGACCATTCCGGGGCTTTACCTCGCGATCTACGGACTGTTCGTCATCCTGATCGTGCGCTTCATGCCGGACGGCATTTGGGGCTTCATTCAAGAGATGATCGACAAATGGCGGCCGAAAGCGCCGCCGCATGTCGCAAGCCCCGCGCTGCAACTCGCGCCCGCCAAAACCGGCGGCGACATGGTTCTCGAGGTCACTGGACTGTCGAAGCACTTCGGCGGCCTGAAAGCCGTCGATCAGGTCGACATCTCTGTGCAGCGCGGCAGCGTTCATGCGCTGATCGGACCGAACGGCTCCGGCAAGACCACGACGCTGAACATGCTGTCTGGCCTCTACAAGACCACGTCGGGCAGGATCGTGCTCGACGGCACTGACGTGACCGACATGCCGGCGCATCAGCGCACGGCGGCGGGGTTAGGCCGTACATTCCAAAATATCCGGCTGTTTCGTTCGATGACCGCGCTAGAGAATGTGGTGATCGGCGCGGAGCGTCCGGGTAACACTTTAATCGGCCAAGGAGGGCGGGACGCGCTGACGCAACGCGCCATGTCGGCTTTGACGTTCGTCGGACTGGGTGGACGAGCTAATGAACTGGTGTCCAGCTTCTCTTACGGCCATCAGCGCCTGATTGAGATCGCCCGCGCGCTTGCGGGGAATCCCACGCTGCTGTTGCTGGACGAGCCGGCAGCCGGACTGAACTCCAGCGAGAAGGTTGAGTTACACGATCTGCTCAAGCGTATCGCGGCGCAGGGGCTCACTATCCTGATCATCGATCACGACATGACGCTGGTGCGTGAAGCCGCGCAGCATATCACGGTGCTCAATTTCGGACGCCGCATCGCCGACGGCGAGTCACTGGCGGTGCTGCAACACCCCGACGTGATTTCCGCGTATCTCGGGACGGAGTGAGAGATGGCCCTGCTTGAGATCAACGACCTCATCGTGCTTTACGGCGAAATCGAAGCGCTGCGCGGCGTTTCGCTCAAGGTGGACGAGGGGCAGGTGGTGACGCTGCTCGGCTCCAACGGTGCCGGAAAGTCCACCACGCTGCGTGCGATTTCCGGCCTCGCGAAGCCTGCGGCGGGCGAGATCCTGTTCGAGGGCAAATCTATCGTCGGCCTCGGACCGGAAGCTATTGTGCGCCTTGGCATCTCGCATGTGCCGGAAGGACGGCGGGTGTTTCCCGGCCTGACGGTGAAGGAGAACATCATGCTCGGCGCGTCAAACCGCCGGGTCGCGAAAGCACAATTATCGCGCGAAGCGGATGCCATGTTCGATTTGTTTCCGGACATCCGGCAGTTTGCGGACAAGCTGGGCTGGACGCTCTCGGGCGGCCAGTTGCAAATGGTCGCGGTGGCGCGGGGCCTGATGGCAAAACCGCGCCTGCTGCTGCTGGATGAACCATCGCTCGGCCTCGCGCCGGTGATCGTGCAGGCGGTGTTTCGGATTATCGCTGAAATCCGCCGCGACACGACTGTTTTACTTGTCGAGCAGAATGCGCGAATGGGACTATCCGTCGCCGATTATGGCTACGTGCTGGAGACTGGCCGCCTCGCCCTCGGCGGCAAGCCTGACGAGTTATGGGGTAACGAAGCAATCAGAGCCGCTTACCTAGGCGGCCATACCAAGGCGGCTATCTAAATCATGGTTACAATCAACTCCCAAAAACTCATCGGTTTTGTCGCTGATATTTTCTCGCGCGCGGGCTCCTCGAAAGCCGAGGCAGACCGCATCGCGACCTATCTCACCACAGCGAATCTGACCGGGCATGACAGCCACGGCGTTATTCGTGTGCCGCAATATGTGAAGTGGGCGAAAGAGGGCGTCATCATTCCCGACCAGACCATCAAGCTTGTGGTCGACACGCCCTCAATCGCAGTCGTGGATGGCGGGTTTGGCTACGGTCAGACCGTGACGCCGCAAGCGGTCAGGGTTGGTATCGACAAGTGCAAGGCCAGCGGGCTTTCGGCGATGACGCTGAAAAACTCCGGCCATCTCGGACGCGTCGGCGACTGGGCGGAAATGGCAGCTGCCGAAGGGCTGGTCTCGATCTATTTTGTCAACGCGGCGGGCTCCGTGCTGGTCGCGCCTTATGGCGGTGTCGCGCGCAAGCTCTCCACCGCACCGTATTGCGTCGGCATTCCGCGACCCGGACAGGGGCCGGTGGTGCTGGACTTCGCAACCTCCATCGTCGCCGAAGGAAAAGTCATGGTGGCAAGCCGTGGCGGCAAGAAGCTGCCGAAGGGCGCACTGGTCGATGAGGATGGGAGTCTCAGCGAAGACCCGCATGTGCTCTACGGGCCTTATGAAGCCGATGGTCCGCGCGTGCATGCGCAGGGCAAGGGCGCGATCCGCGCTTTCGGCGATCACAAGGGTTCGGGCCTCGCGCTGATGTGCGAACTGCTCGGCGGCGCGCTGACCGGCAATGGCGCGACCAAGACCGACCGCCGTTTTTCCAACGGTATGCTCGCAATCTTCATCGATCCGAAAGTCGTGGACCCCGCGCATTTCTTCGACGGTGAGGTCGCCCGCTATATCTCCTATTTCAAGGACAGCAAGCTGGCGCAGGGCCACGATGCCGTACTGATTCCAGGCGAGCCGGAAGCAGCGATGCGCGCGGATCGCACCAAAAACGGCGTGCCGCTGACCGAAGAGACGTGGAATTCCATCACGGCCACCGCGCGGTCGGTCGGGATCGATGACGCCGGCGTTGCCAACGCGACCAGATAGGTTGAGGATCGGGACGAGCCGGAGGGCTGCCCATGCATGACCCGCGTCCAAATCAAGCAACAACAATCAGAACAGAAACGGGAAACGAACGAATGGCAAACAAGGTCAAGGAAGTCTGGGCTGCCGGCAAGGTGGTGGTCAACGGCTGGCTTGCAATCCCCTCCGGCTTTTCAGCCGAGGTGATGGCGCAGTGCGGGTTCGACAGCGTCACCGTCGATATGCAGCACGGCGTGCAGGACTATCAGTCGATGATCCAGTGCTTTCAGGCAATGCAGGCGCACCCGGTGACGCCGATGGTCCGCGTGCCTTGGAATGAACCCGGCATTATCGGCAAGGTGCTGGATGGCGGGGCCTATGGCGTGATCTGCCCCATGATCAACACCAAAGAAGAAGCCGAACGATTCGTCGCCGCTGCGAAATATCCGCCGCGCGGCACCCGTAGCAACGGGCCGATCCGCGCCATGATGTACGGCTCCGCAGGCACTTATCAGCAGACTGCCAATGAGGAGACGCTCTGCATTCCGATGATCGAGACCAGGACCGCGGTCGAAAATCTCGATTCGATCCTCGATGTGAAGGGGGTCGCCGGCGTTTACATTGGTCCGTCGGATCTCGGCTTCTCCTACGGGCTGCATCCGACGCTCGACCGCACTGAGCCGGAAATGCTCGCGATTTACGAGAAGGTCGTGAAAGCCTGCGAGAAGCGCGGCATTTTTCCGGGCATTCATTGCAGCGGTCACGCGGGCGCGACACTTGCAATCCAGCGCGGCTTCAAGCTGGTCACGATCATGAACGACAGCGGTTTGCTGGCGATGTCCGCCAAAAGCCACATCGCAGAGACCCGGAAAAACTCCGGCGGCAAGGCGTGAAGCCTGCCAACTGATTTCCTTTCACCTCTCCTTTGATGGGGAGGTGAAAGACGCCAGAGCCAAACAAGGACAATAGCCATGGCACCGATATCGGCTCCGACACCTGTGATCCGTCTGCATTCCGATGACAGCGTGGTGATCGCACGGACGGCGCTGCTGCCCGGTGCGGAGGTGGCGCAGGGCGTTGCGGCGCTTGAGCGTATTCCGGCGGGTCACAAAGTGGCGGTGACGCCCATCGCAGTGGGCGAACCGGTCAAGCGCTACGGTCAGATCATCGGCTTTGCCACCGTGCCGATTGCACCGGGTCAGCATGTCCATGTGCAAAATATCGGCATGGGCGAATTCACCAAGGACTACGCATGGGGCATCGACGTCAAGCCGACGCCGAATTTCGATTTGCCCGCGACGTTTCAGGGTATCCGCCGTCCCGATGGCCGGGTTGCGACGCGCAACTACATCGGCATCCTCACATCAGTGAACTGCAGCGCGCATGTCGCGGGTCTTGTTGCCGATGTGTTCAAGAAAAATCCGTTCACCGGCTACGATCCGTTGGCAAATTTTCCGAATGTCGATGGCGTGGTCGCACTGACTCACAAGACCGGCTGCGGCATGACCCAGCTTGAACCGCTGACCGTGCTGCGCCGGACGCTCGGCGGTTACGCGCGCCATGTGAATTTCTCGCATGTGATCATTCTCGGCCTTGGCTGCGAGATGAACCAGATCGGCGGCTTTCTCGAAGAGCAGAGGCTGGCCGGACGACTGCGCTCGCTGGACATTCAAGATGTCGGCGGCTCGCGCAAGGCGGTGGAGAAGGCGGTGGCTTTCGTTCACGAGGTGCTGGCCGAATCCAACAACGTGAAACGCGAGCCATGCTCCGCGAGCGAACTCACGGTCGCGCTTCAATGCGGCGGCTCGGATGGCTACTCGGGCGTATCGGCCAATCCGGCGCTCGGTGCGGCCAGCGACTTGCTGGTGCGGCATGGCGGCTCGGTGATTCTGTCCGAGACACTGGAGACCTATGGCGCGGAGCATTTGCTCACCCGCCGCGCAGTCAGCCCGGAGGTTGGCGAGAAGCTCGTCGCTCTGATGCGCTGGTGGGAGGACTACACCCAGCGCAACGGCGCGGAAATGGACTCCAATCCCAGCCCCGGCAACAAGGCCGGCGGTCTGACCACCATTCTGGAAAAGTCCCTCGGCGCGATGGCCAAAGCGGGAAGCACTAATCTTGTCGACGTGGTGGGCTATGCCGAGCCTGTCACGAAGAAGGGCTTCACCTTCATGGACACGCCGGGCTTCGATCCGGTCGCGGCCACGGGGCAGGTGGCGGGCGGCGCTAATCTGGTGTGCTTCACCACGGGGCGCGGCAGCGTGTTCGGCTGCAAGCCGTCGCCCTCGATCAAACTCGCGACCAACACGCCGATGTTCCGCCGCATGGAAGACGACATGGACGTCAATTGTGGGACTATTCTGGATGGCGACGAAACCGTGCAGGAATGCGGCCAACGCGTTTTCGAACTCATCCTGCGGGTCGCCTCCGGGGAGCAGACCAAGAGTGAAGCGTTCGATTTCGGCGCTGCCGAGTTTGCACCTTGGGTATTAGGCGCCACGATGTAGCGCGCCGGGTACTCGGCGCGACGATGTAATGGCCGCTTTGCCATGCTCTTGAAATGCTTCTAATGTGCCGCCGCAAATCAATGCGGGAAGCAAGATGACCAAGGGTCTCAAGAAGGGGCTGACCAGCTACGGCGATCCGGGATTTTCGCTGTTCCTGCGCAAGGCCTTCATCAAGGCGATGGGCTACTCCGACGACGCGCTGGAGCGCCCCATCGTCGGTATCACCAACACCTACAGCGACTACAATCCCTGCCACGGCAACGTCCCCCAGCTGATCGAAGCCGTAAAGCGCGGCGCGATGCTGGCCGGCGCGATGCCGATGGTGTTTCCGACTATTTCCATCGCCGAAAGCTTTTCATTCCCGACCTCGATGTACCTGCGCAACCTAATGGCGATGGACACCGAGGAAATGATCCGCGCCCAGCCGATGGATGCCGTGGTCGTGATCGGCGGCTGCGACAAGACACTGCCCGCGCAGATCATGGCCGCCGTCAGCGCCGACCTGCCCACGGTCGTCATTCCGGTGGGGCCGATGGTGGTCGGTCATCACAAGGGGGAGGTGCTGGGAGCTTGCACCGACTGCCGCCGCATGTGGGGAAAATTCCGCGCTGGTGAAATCGATGAGGTCGAAATCGAAGCCGTGAATGGCCGTCTCGCGCCGTCCGTGGGCACTTGTATGGTGATGGGCACCGCCAGCACCATGGCCTGCATCACCGAGACCCTTGGACTGTCGCTACCGATGAGCGCGACGATCCCTGCGCCGCATTCCGAGCGCGTGCGCTCTGCTGAACTCAGTGGCAGACGCGCCGCCGAGATGGCGATGACCGGCGGGCCGCGCCCGAGCGAGCTTTTGACGCCCGCCGCATTTCGCAATGCGCAGGTGGTGCTGCAGGCCATCGGCGGATCGACCAACGGGCTGATTCATCTCACAGCGATTGCCAACCGCACCGCGCATCGCATCGATCTTGCGGTCTTCGATCAGTTGGGCCGGGACGTCCCGGTGCTGATCGATCTCAAACCATCCGGCGCGCATTACATGGAACATTTCCATCACGCTGGCGGGGTGCCGAAGCTGATGAAGCAACTCGGCGACCTGATCGACCTCGATCAAAAGACCGTGGCCGGCGGCACGTTGCGCGATGTCGTGGCCAATGCGGAAGAAGTGCCGGGGCAGGACGCGATTCGTCCGCGCAGCAACCCGATCACACCGGAAGGTGCGATGGCGGTGCTGCACGGCAATCTTGCGCCGCGCGGCGCGATCATCAAGCACTCGGCGGCAAGCAAGAATCTGTTGCAACACACCGGCCGCGCTATCGTGTTCGAGTCTGTGGAAGACATGACGTTGCGGGTCGACGATCCCAACCTCGACGTGAAAGCTGACGATGTGTTGGTGCTGCGCAATGCCGGGCCGAAAGGCGCGCCCGGTATGCCGGAGGCGGGTTATCTGCCGATCCCGCAGAAAATCCTGCGTACCGGCGTAAAAGATATGGTGCGCATTTCCGACGCGCGCATGAGCGGGACGGCGTTCGGCACCATTGTGCTGCATATCACCCCGGAGTCCGCTGTCGGCGGGCCGCTGGCGTTGGTAAAGACCGGCGACATGATCAAGCTCGATGTGGCAGGGCGCAGCATCGATCTGCTGGTGGACGAAGCTGAACTAAAAAAACGGCAAGCAGCATTGCCAAAGCCGTCGACGCCCGACTGGGCCGCCCGCGGCTACGCGCATCTGTTTCACGAGACGATCACGCAGGCCGACGATGGCTGCGATTTCGACTTCATGCGGCGGGAAGGGAAGTAGAGCAGTAGCCTCAATACGTCGCGCGGCCGCCGGATATGTCGAACACCGCGCCGGTCGTATAGAGACACTCCTCGGACGCCATCCAGGTGACCAGCGAGGCAAGTTCCTCGACCTTCAGGAACCGCCCGCGCGGAATCTTCGACAGCATGAAGTCGATATGCTGCTGCGTCATCTGGTCGAAGATTGCGGTCTTGGCGGCGGCAGGCGTTACGGCGTTCACCGCGATCTCGGTACCCGCCAATTCTTTGCCCAGCGACTTGGTTAGCGCGATCACACCGGCCTTCGAGGCCGAGTAATGCGACGCATTGGGGTTACCTTCCTTGCCGGCGATGGAGGCGATATTCACGATGCGCCCGTAGTTCTGTTTCATCATCACGGGCACGACGGCGTGGCAGCAGATGAAGGGGCCGTCGAGGTTGATCTTCATCACCTGACGCCATTCGTCGTAGGACAGGTCAGCGACCGTCTTGTTCACGCCTGCGATACCTGCGTTGTTGACCAGAATGTCGATGCGGCCGAAGGCCTTTACAGTTGCGTAGCGCGCGGCCTCGACCGCAGCGGGATCGGTCACGTCAACCTTGAGCACGCTTACAGCAGCGCCGATTTCTTTCGCGGTCTTCTCCGCCAGTGTTTGATCGAAATCCCAGATCATGACCTTGGCGCCGGAGGCTGCGAAACGCTCGGTGATGGCGCGGCCAAAGCCCTGCGCGCCGCCGGTGACGACGGCGAACCGTCCGCTCAGATCGATCTTGTTCAAGGCATTTCTCCCGAGAAATTATTCTTTTTAAAGCGTCCAGCCGCCGTCGATGATGTGATCGACGCCGGTGGTGAAGGCACTCTCGTCGCTGGCAAGATAGAGCGCGAGCGAAGCAATTTCCTCGGCCGTGCCGAGGCGTCCCATTGGCTGGCGGCTGACGAACATGTCGCGTCCGCCGCTTCCCAGCGCCGCGGCGCGGCCCAGCATTGACGGTGTCTCGATGGTGCCGGGGCAGATGCTGTTGCAACGAATGCCCTTGGCGATGAAATCGACCGCGACTGCGCGGGACAGCGCCGCAACGGCGGCTTTGGTCGCGCTGTAGACGTAACGGTTGGGTGCGGCTTTGAATACGCCGGCAGCAGACGCAATGTTGACGATGGAGCCACCGCCGCCCTCAAGCATCAACGGAAGGAACGCGTGGATTGTGCGATGCATCGACTTCACGTTGAGGTCAAATGAGAAATCCCAATCGGCGTCGGAGCAATCCAGTGCCGTGCCGTTGTGAACGAAGCCTGCGGCATTGAGCAAAATGTCGATCTTTCCGACGCGCGATGCCATTGCCTGGACCGCCGCGGTGTCCCGCACATCGAGCTTGTGCGCTTCGGCAACGCCATCCTTTTTGAGCACAGCGAGGCCGGCTTCATCGATGTCGGTGGCAATCACCGTCGCGCCTTCGCGTGTGAAGGCCAGCGCACAGGCGCGGCCGATACCCGCCGCACCCGCAGTGACGAGTGCGCGTTTTCCCTTCAAGCGATCAGACATGTCTTCTCTCGCAATTCTTATGGTTAGTGATTATCGCGCGCGACGCCAAAGGTGCCCGCGAGATTGCGATAGCGGGTCGCGATTTCGAGGCAGGCACCAGTGGCCTGCTGGCCCACGGTGTTGCGATAAAGCTCCTGCCACGGTGTCTGGTTCGCCGGGTAGGGGAATCCGCCATTGGCGGTCAGATCAGCGTGGCGTTTCTTGAGTTCTTCGGCGGAGATCAGGATATTGGCTTCGCCCTTGTTGAGATCGATGCGGACGCGGTCGCCGGTCTTGAGAATTGCAAGCCCGCCGTTGGCGGCAGCTTCCGGCGAAGCATTGAGGATCGACGGCGAGCCGGATGTACCGGACTGGCGGCCGTCGCCGATGCAAGGCAGGGACGTGATGCCCTTCTTGATGAGCGCAGCGGGCGGCTGCATGTTCACGACTTCCGCGCCGCCGGGATAGCCGATCGGTCCGACGCCGCGCACAAACAGCATGCAATGCTCGTCGATGTTCAAGGATTCATCGTCGATGCGGTGGTGATAATCTTCCGGTCCCTCGAACACGATGGCGCGGCCCTCGAATGCCTCGGGATCCTTTGAGTTGGAGAGATAGCGGTCGCGGAATTCCTTCGAGATCACGCTGGTTTTCATGATCGCCGAATCGAACAGATTGCCGCGCAGAACGATAAACCCGGCATCCTTCACCAGAGGCTTGTCGTAGGTGCGGATCACGTCGCTGTCGGGCGTGGTCGCATCCTTGCAGTTTTCGCCCATGGTCTTGCCATTGACCGTCAGCGCGTCTTCGTGGATGCGTTTGTGCTTCATCAACTCGCGCACCACCGAGGGCACGCCGCCAGCGCGGTGATATTCCTCGCCGAGGTAGAAGCCCGCGGGCTGCATGTTGACCAGCAATGGCACGTCGTGGCCGAACTTCTGCCAATCCTCGATGGAGAGATCGACGCCGATGTGCCGGGCCAGTGCATTGATATGAATCGGCGCGTTGGTCGAGCCGCCGATCGCTGAATTGACGACGATGCAGTTCTCGAATGCCTTGCGGGTCAGGAAGTCCGAAGGCTTGAGGTCTTCCCACACCATCTCGACGGCGCGCTTGCCGGTCTCATAGGCGATCTGGCCGCGCTCACGGTAAGGCGCGGGGATTGCTGCGCAGCCGGGCAGCGAGAAGCCGAGCGCTTCCGCCAGCGAGTTCATGGTCGAAGCCGTGCCCATGGTGTTGCAGTGACCGACGGACGGCGCGCTTGAAGCCACGATGTCCATGAATTCGTCATAGTCGATTTTGCCTGCTGCCATTTCCTCGCGCGATTTCCACACCACAGTGCCGGAGCCGCTGCGCTCGCCCTTGTGCCAGCCGTTCAGCATCGGGCCGCCCGACAGCACGATGGCGGGAATGTTGACGGTTGCTGCCGCCATCATGCAGGCGGGGGTGGTCTTGTCGCATCCGGTGGTCAGAACGACGCCATCGAGGGGATAACCGAACAGGATTTCAACCAGGCCGAGATAGGCGAGATTGCGGTCGAGTGCTGCGGTCGGCCGCTTGCCGGTTTCCTGAATCGGGTGGGTCGGGAATTCCATCGCAATGCCGCCAGCTTCGCGGATGCCTTCCCGGACGCGCTGCGCAAGTTCGATATGATGCCGGTTGCATGGCGACAGATCGTTACCCGTCTGCGCGATGCCGATAATCGGTTTGCCCGACTGCAATTCGTGCCGGGTCAAACCATAGTTCAGGTAGCGCTCGAGATAGAGCGCCGTCATTCCCGGATTATCGGGATTGTCGAACCACAGTTGGGATCGAAGTTTGCGGCGGGCGCCGCTTTGGGCGTTATCGTTGGCGTTTTTTGTCACGAGTTTCTCCCGCACTGCACTTTTGGCTCAATGTCGCGTTGAGTTCGACATTAGGCCAGTCAAAAAGACAGCGCTACCATTTTTTTCCCATGCGGATTTAATGTTCGGCGACGGGGTCGGCGATCAGTTTGCGCGTACGGATGAGCTTTGGCGGACCATCAGTTCGAAACCAAGATCAACAACAGGCTCGGCGGGACGCTCGCCCTCGATGGCTGATGTCACCATCGTAACGGCGCTCTTGCCCATCTCGTAGCGATTGGTGCGGACGCTGGTCAAAGGAGGGACGGTGGAGGCCATGAATTCCAGATCGTTGAAGCCAACGATTGCAATTTCTTCTGGAACCGAAATCTGGCGGCGCTGGCACTCGAATAATACGCCCAGCGCCAGGTCGTCATTGACGCAAAAGACGGAGTCGATGTCTGGTGCGCTCGCGAGGAGGTCGCCAAACAGCGTGCCGCCGCGCGTCACGGCGGTGGGGACCGGGGTTGTAATCATCAGGCGGGGATCGAACAGCGAAGCCGCTTTCATTGCATCGCGGTAGCCTTCAAGCCGCCGCTGCACGCGGGGGTCCATCCGCGCGCCGAGAAATCCGATGCGCTTGTAGCCGCGTTCGATAAGATGCGTAATCGCTGCAAATGAAGCATCATAGTGCGAAAAACCGACCATCATATCGACCGGGTCCGGGCCGATTTCCATGATCTGCACGATGGGACAATTCATCGATTCCATCACCGAACGGGATTCCGGTGTCTGGTTGATGCCCGTGACGATCAGGCCGGCCGGCATCTGGGCCTGAAATAGGCGCAGCAGTTTCTCTTCCTGCAAAATGCTGTAGCGCGTATTGACAAACTGGATGCTGTACCGGCTGTTCTCTGACGCATCGTAGATGCCGCGTAGCACGTCGGAGAACACATTGTTGGTCAAGGAAGGGATCAGGACACCGATGACTTCGGTTCGCTGCGATGCAAGCGCGCGCGCCGCGAGGTTCGGGACATAGCCCAGCTCTTTCGCTGCACTTTCCACGCGTTCGCGCTTGCTGATTGAGAGCGCTTCGGGGTTCCGGAAAAAGCGCGATGCCGTAATCTGGCTCACGCCTGCCAGTTCGGCGACCTCGGTGAGGCGGATTTTGCCTGACTTCGTTCGTTTTCGTGCCATGACGCGCTCATATCACACAGTTTTCTCCAATCAAAGAATTATTGACAGCGCTACCAATGGATTGCTAATGAGATTTAAACTACGGACAATGCGCCACAAAATCGAGAACAGAGCATCGACGGTTAAGCCGTACGACGCCGGCAGTGCAGGGGAGAGACTTGATGGCGTCGGTGCAAATCCACGACGTGCGAAAATCGTTCGGCGGGTTCGAAGTGCTACATGGCGTATCGGTCCCGATCCAGGACGGAGAGTTCGTCGTGCTGGTCGGCCCTTCGGGTTGCGGCAAGTCGACCTTGCTGCGGATGCTGGCCGGGCTTGAGAAGATCACATCAGGTACGATTTCGATCGGCGATCGTGTGGTCAACGACGTCCAGCCGAAAGAGCGGGACATCGCGATGGTGTTCCAGAACTACGCGCTCTATCCGCACATGACGGTGGCCAAGAACATGGGCTTCTCGCTCAAGCTGCGTAACGCGCCGCAAGACGAGATCGATAAGCTCGTTCATCGTGCTGCCGATATTCTGGCGTTGACGCCGTTGCTTGAGCGTTATCCGAGGCAGTTGTCCGGCGGCCAGCGTCAGCGCGTTGCGATGGGCCGGGCCATCGTGCGCGATCCTCAGGTATTTCTATTCGACGAGCCGCTGTCGAATCTGGACGCCAAGCTGCGCGTTGCCATGCGCACCGAGATCAAGGAACTGCACCAGCGGCTCAAGACCACCACGGTCTACGTTACCCACGATCAGATCGAGGCGATGACCATGGCGGACAAGATCGTCGTCATGCAGGACGGCATCGTCGAGCAGATGGGCACGCCGCTTGAGCTCTACGATCACCCCAACAATAAGTTCGTTGCGGGCTTCATCGGATCGCCGGCGATGAATTTCCTGGAAGGCAAGCTGGTCGGCAGCAACACGCCCTATGTCGAGACTGCGAACGGCAGCAAGCTTCCGCTGCTGGCGTCACGCGCCGGTCTCGACGGCAAGCCGGTGATCTATGGCATCCGGCCGGAGCATCTGGAATTTGCCGATGATGGCATTGAGGCCGATGTCGTTGTGGTCGAGCCCACCGGCTCGGAAACCCAGATCGTTGCACGCATCGGACAGCAGGATCTGATCGCCGTTATTCGCGACCGTCGTCCGGTCAAGCCAGGCGACAAGGTCCGGCTGCGGCCGAATCCCGCCGCCGCTCATATCTTCGACAAGGAAACCGGAAACCGTCTGATCAACTAGCATTAAGCGTGACGTCGAAATCATAGCCAATAGCCGGCCGAAACAATCAAGAGCCGGTACAACAGGGAGAAGTCGATTATGAGTACCTTCACACCAGATCGCCGTTCACTTCTGAAGGGCGGCGCGTCCGTGCTCGCGGGCGCGGCTACTGTGTCTGCCGACCAGTTGTTCAACTTCGCCACCGCTTGGGCGCAGACCGCGCAGTGGAAGCCGGAAAAAGGCGCCAAGATCAATCTTCTGCGCTGGAAACGTTTCGTTGAAGCCGAAGACGTTGCCTTCATGAACATTATGCAGGCCTTCACCAAGGCCACCGGCGTCGAAGTCAACGTATCCAACGAATCCTACGACGATATTCAGCCGAAGGCTTCGGTTGCTGCCAACACGGGGCAGGGCCTCGACATGGTGTGGGGCCTCTATTCGCTGCCGCATCTGTTCCCGCAGAAGTGTGCCGACGTGAGCGACGTTGCCGATTACCTCGGCAAGAAGTACGGCGGCTGGGCTCCTTCCGCCAATGCCTACGGCCAGAAGAACGGCAAATGGATCGGCATCCCTGTTGCTGCCACCGGCGCGCTGATGAACTACCGCATCAGCTCGATGGAA
>CALRLJ020000042.1:0-14486 GCA_943368635.1 Sediminibacterium ginsengisoli
AGTGCTGGCCGAGCCAGGTTCCGAACGGAACGCCGAGGATGGTCGCGACCGTGAGGCCCGTGAACATGATCGCGATGGCCGAGGCCTTCTTGTCCGATGCAACGAGCGAGGTGGCGACCACGGAACCAACCCCGAAGAACGTCCCATGCGCGAACGCGGTCAGCACGCGGGCAGCCATCAGCGTCCAGTAATCGGGGGCGATCGCGCAGGCGAGATTGCCGACGGTGAAGACGGCCATCAGCACCAACAGCGCCGTCTTGCGCGGCCAGTTGGCGGTGGCGATGGTCATGACCGGCGCGCCGACCACGACGCCGAGCGCATAGCCGGAAATCAGGAGACCCGCAGCCGGGATCGAGACGCCGAGGTCGGCACCGACCTGGATCAGCAGACCCATGATGACGAATTCGGTGACGCCGATTCCGAAGGCCCCGGCGGTGAGGGCATAGAGTGCGAGTGGCATGGTGCAGTCCTCAAGCGAATCCGGCCAACCGCCGGTATTCACCAGAAGTGGACGCAAAGCCATTCATGAACTAAACTGCAATAAGTAACAATATTTGTGAATCAAAGTCACAATGGCTCAACAGGACATCAATCGATCCGGCGAGATGGAAGTTTTCGCGCGTGTGGTCGACCTCGGCGGGTTTTCAGCGGCCGCGCGGGCCTTCCGGATCAGCCCGTCGGCGGTGAGTAAACTTGTTGCGCGGCTGGAAGCACGGCTCGGTGTCCGTCTCATCAACCGCTCGACCCGCAAGCTGCAACTGACCCCGGAAGGCATCGCCTATTACGACCGCTGCGTTCGCATTCTCGACGACATCAATACGGCGGAACAGGAAGCTGCCATCGGCGCGGTGCCCCGCGGCCGGGTGCGGGTCAACACCAGCGTGCCGTTCGGGCTGCACTGGTTGCTGCCGCTGTTGCCGGGGTTTCTCAAATTGCATCCCGACGTCAGCGTCGATGTGGCGCTGACCGATACGGTAGTCGACCTGATGGAAGAGCGCGCCGACGTCGCCATCCGCGTCGGACCGTTGCGCGAGTCCCGCCTGATTGCGCGCAAGCTCGGCGAAAGCCGGATGGTCGTGATCGCAGCACCCGCATACCTGAAACAGCATGGCACGCCGCAGACGCCTGCCGATCTGTCCAAGCACAACATGCTCGGCTTTTGCTTTTCAAAGCAGATCGACGGCTGGCCGTTTCGCGACCGCAAAGGCGGCAGCATTTCCGTGCCGCCGGTCGGTAACGCGCTGGTCTCGGACGGCGAAGCGATGCAGCGGCTGGCAATCGCAGGCGCGGGTCTAGCCCGCCTCGCCCGCTTTCACATCGACGCTGACATCAAGGCGGGACGGCTGGTGCCGGTGCTGGAAGATTTCAATCCCGGCGATCTCGAGCCGATCCATGCGGTGTTCGTCGGCCACGGCGGGCAGTTGCCCGCACGCGTGCGCGCGCTTCTGGATTATCTCGTGCAGCATGTCCGGCTTTAGACACGCGAAGGCTTAAATCCCTGCGACCCTGATCAACAGATCGGCGAGCCGCTCCGCCGCGTCGAGTTTGCCGACGGCGCGCGAGGCCTGCGCTATCGCGGTCAACCGTGCAGGGTCGGCGGCAAGCGCGGAAATCTCCGCCGCAAGTCGATCCGGCGTGAACTCGGCCTGTGGAATGCGGATCGCACCACCGGCTTTCTCCAGCACGCCTGCATTGGCGTGCTGATCCTGATCGATCGCGCCCGGCAACGGCACCAGAATCGATGGCCGTCCAATCGCACCGAGTTCGGCGACGGTCCCTGCCCCCGAACGCGAAATCACAAGATGCGTCGCAGCCAGCCGCGCCGGCAAGTCCGTGAAAAACGGCGCGAGTTCCGCCTCGATCTTGAGGCGCTCGTAAACCGCGCGCACGCGCGTCATGTCTTCGTTGCGCACCTGCTGCACGAGATTTAGCCTGCGCCACAGCGCCGGCTCCAGCCGCTCGATGGCGCCGGGCACAATGTCGGCCATGATGCGCGCGCCCTGGCTGCCGCCGACCACGAGCAGGCGTAACGGACCATCGGCATCCGGCGAGACATAGGGCACGGCGGCAGCGGCGAGAATCGCGGGCCGCATCGGAGTTCCAGTCACCGTCGTCTTGCCTGCCAGCGAGGGATCGCGGTCCAGAACACCCGGCAATGACGTCGCAATTGCGCTGACCCGCGTGGATAGCAAACGGTTGGCGCGGCCCAGCACAGCATTGGAATCGTGAATGACCGTCGGAATTCCGAGCAGCTTTGCCGCGATCAGCGGCGGCAGCGTCGGATAGCCGCCGAAACCGACGACGGCCTTCGGCTTCCGGCGCAACAGCACCGCAAGCGACATCGCGCCACCGGCAGCAAGCAACGTGCCGGTCCGCGCCAACGCCCATGGCGTGCGTCCGCGCACGGTTTCGCTCGGCACCACATCGATCATGTCGCGGGTAAACATCCCGCCATAACGCAGCGCGCGGGAGTCCGTCATCAGCCGCACGCGCACGCCGCGCTTCATCAGCGCGACGCCGAGCGCTTCGGCGGGAAACAGGTGACCACCCGTGCCGCCTGCCGCCAGCATGATGAGAGGTGTGTCGGACATACCTTCTGGCTCCGCAACGCTAGTCATCTATTTGCGCGTATTCTGAACGCAAAACCCGTATCCACTTCTGCGGAATACGCGCTTACGCGAAGCCGTGCGCGGCGTTTGCAGCGCCGATCGATTCCATTTCGACGCGCGGGCGTTGACGCGTCAACGCCAGCAGCATCCCGACGCCGTAAGCCAGCGAGATCATCGAGGAGCCGCCATACGAGATGAACGGCAGCGTCATGCCCTTCGCTGGCATCAGATGCAGGTTCACCGCCATGTTGATCGAGGCCTGAATGCCGAACATGATCGAAAGGCCCGCAGCGGCGAAGCGCGCGAACAGATCCTCGCTCCGATAGGCGCGCGACAGCGAGCGAATAACGATGAAGGCGAACAGCGCGAGCAGCGCCAGGCACAGGATGATCCCGAATTCCTCGGCAGCCACCGCGAACACGAAGTCGGTATGGCTGTCAGGAAGAATCCGCTTCACCGTGCCCTCGCCCGGTCCCTGCCCGAACCAGCCGCCGTGGGTGAAAGCCTCCATCGCGGTATCGACCTGAAAAGTGTCACCCGACGACGGGTCCATGAAGCGTTTGATGCGGCCCGCGACGTGCGGCACCATCATGTAGGCGCCGAACAATCCGGCAGCACCCGCGCCCATCAGGCCGAACACCCAGATCATCCGCATCCCGGCGATAAAGAACAGCGTGCCCCAAACCATCAGCAGCAGCATGGTCTGGCCGAAGTCCGGCTCCAGCACCAGCAGCGTGACCGTCACGAGAAGAAGTCCGAGCGCCATCGAGGTCGCCGGCATTTCGGGTCGCTTGGCGGATTCCGCGAACAGCCATGCCACCAGCACCACGAATGCAGGCTTCAGGGATTCAGACGCCTGAATGTTGATGCCGACGATGGTGATCCAGCGCTTGGCGCCCTTGACCTCAGGCCCCAAGAGAAGCGTCGCAACCACCAGCACGATACTAATCGTAAATACGATCAGCGCGCTGCGGCGCACCTGCCGCGGCGACAGGAACGAGACGCCCAGCATCACGATCAGCGACGGCAGCAGAAACAGCACATGGCGATTGAAGAAATGAAACGGATCGAGGCCGATGCGCACCGCCACCGGCGGGCTTGCGGCCAGCGACAGGATGACGCCGCCCAGCATCAGCGTGATGAACGCCGCCAAAAGCAGCCGATCGACCGTCCACCACCATTCGCTCAGGGGCGTGCGTTGCTCGCGGGAAATCATGGGCCGTCCTGCCAGAAGTTAACGGGTTATTACTCCCGCATCATGGTTTCCGGACGGTTAAAGAAGGACCAATACGAGAAAATATCTCGTCAAATGTCGGGAAAGTCGCGACCGTGCAGCCGCGCTCAAGGCGGCGTCAGGCCACCGGGCAGCGCGTTGGCCACCTCGCGAAAACGGTCGCCGCGTTTCTCGAAATTCGGAAACTGGTCGAACGACGCGCAAGCCGGTGACAGCAATACCACGGGCTCAACCAGACCCGACGCCTCGGCGTCGCGCGCGGCGTGCGGCACAGCTTGTTCAAGTGTCTTGCTGATCTCGTGCGGAATGTCGCCAAGGGTTTTTGCGAATTCTTCCGCCGCCTCGCCGATCAGATAAGCCTTGCGGATACGCGGGAAGAATTCGCGCAAGCTTTCGATGCCGCCTGTCTTCGGCTTGCCGCCCGCGATCCAGAAAATATCCTTGAACGACGACAGCGCGCGTGCCGCCGCATCGGCATTGGTGCCTTTGGAATCGTTGATGAACAGCACACGGCCGTTGCGTCCGATCTGCTCCATACGATGGGCGAGTCCGGGAAAGCTGCGCAGCCCCTGCTGCAACATCTCATTGCTAACGCCGAGCGCCAGCGCAGCCGCAGATGCGCAGGCAGCATTCTGAGCGTTGTGCAGACCGCGCAACGAACCGATTTCCGCAACACTGGCGATTCGCGCCCGCGCACCGCCATCGACACGAACAATGGTCTCACCTTCCAGACAAATCCCGTCTGCCACCGGATGCTTCACCGAAACGCGGACGACTGTCTTGCCCGCCTGCGCGACCCGGTCGGCAATCGCTGCGCACCAGTGATCGTCCACGCCGATGATCGCGGTGCCGCTTTGCTGCACGCCCGCGACCAGACGCTCTTTCACTGCCGCATATTGTTCGATGCTGCCGTGACGGTCGATGTGATCTTCGGTGACGTTGAGCAGGATGCCCACATTCGGATCGAGCGATGGCGTGAGATCGATCTGATAAGACGACATCTCGATCACGTGGACGCGGCCTTTCGCCGGCGGCTGCAGCGACAGGATCGCGGTGCCGATATTGCCGCCCATCTGGGTGTCGTAACCGGCCTCGCGCATCAGGTGCGCCACCAGCGCGGTCGTGGTCGATTTGCCGTTGGTGCCGGTGATGGCAACGAACGGCGAGTCAGGCGCGTGACGTTTGCGTTCGCGGCAGAACAATTCGATGTCGCCGATCACCTCGACGCCCGCATCCTTCGCGGCCAGCACGGTCCAGTGCGGCTGCGGATGAGTCAGCGGCACGCCCGGCGTCAGCACAAGCGCTGCGAAATTCGCCCAGGATACCTTGCGCAGGTCGGCTGTGATGAACCCGGCTTTCGCGGCTTCAGCCAGCTTGGCCGGCGTATCGTCACTGGCGATGACCTCCGCGCCGCCCGCCTTCAAGGCATGACAGCTTGCAAGCCCCGATCCGCCGAGACCGAACACCGCAACCGTCTTGCCCGCGAAGGAGGTGACGGGGGTCACGCGTTCACCGCAGCTTCAGCGTCGAGAGACCGGCCAGCGCCAGCATCACCGAAACGATCCAGAACCGGATTACGATTTGCGGTTCGGTCCAGCCCTTCTGTTCGTAGTGATGATGGATCGGCGCCATGCGGAAGAACCGTTTTCCGGTGAGCTTGAACGACGCGACCTGCACAATGACCGACAGCGCCTCGACCACAAACAGCCCGCCGATCACCGCCAGAACGATCTCGTGCTTGGTGGCGACCGCAATCGCGCCGAGCATACCGCCGAGCGCCAGCGAACCGGTATCGCCCATGAAGATCGAAGCCGGCGGCGCATTGAACCAGAGAAACCCGAGACCCGCGCCGAGCACGGCGCCACACAGCACGGCGAGTTCGCCGGTGCCCGCGACATAGCGGATTTGCAGATATTCGGCGAACACCGCGTTGCCGACGAGATAGGCGATCATGCCGAAGCTGGCCGCCGCGATCATCACCGGCACGATGGCGAGGCCGTCGAGACCATCGGTGAGGTTCACAGCATTGCCTGCGCCGACAATGATGAACATGCCGAACATCACATAGAACCAGCCGAGGTTGAGCACGAACTCCTTCACAAACGGAATCGACACCGCTGTGACCGACGCGTTGCGGCCGATCCAGACCACAAAGCCGCAGGCGATCAGCGCGATCAGCGCTTCGACCGCGAGACGCGAACGCCCCGAGAACCCCTTGTCGGTCTGCTTGGAAACTTTCAGGTAGTCGTCATAAAAGCCGACGAAGCCGAAGCCGAGCGTGACCAGCAGCACGATCCAGACGTAGGGATTGCGCAGGTTGGCCCACAGCAGCGTCCCGACAATGAGGCCCGACAGGATCATCAGGCCGCCCATGGTCGGCGTGCCCTTCTTGGTGACGAGATGCGTCGGCGGACCGTCGGCGCGGATAGGCTGGCCCTTGCCCTGCGCCAGACGAAGCCGGTCGATGATCCACGGACCGAACATGAAAACGAACAAGGCGCCAGTCACCATCGCGCCGCCGGTCCGGAAAGTAATGTAACGGAACACATTGATGCCGGGGATCGTGCCGGCCAATTCGGTGAGCCAATAAAACATTTCAAAGACCTTAGTGTGTAACGCCGTCGAGCGCGGCTTTTTCCGGAAAGCGCTTTTGCAGCGCTGTCACAATCAATTTCATACGCGAACCGAGCGACCCCTTGACCATAATGGCATCGCCGGCGCCGATGGCGGAGATAATCTGCTGCTCCAGCGCCGCCGAGTTATCGGCATAGCCGCCCTTCTTGGTGGAAGGAAGAGCCTCCCACAGGTTGCGCATCAGCGGACCACAGCAAAAAACGCTATCGATGCCGTTGGCTTTGATAGCCTCATTAAGCCCGCGATGCAGATCGGGACCGGCCACGCCGAGTTCCAGCATGTCCCCAAGGACCGCGATACGCCGCCCGCGCGGGCCGACATTGGCCTGACCCAGCACGGTAATCGCTGCCGCCATGGACGCCGGATTGGCATTGTAGCTTTCGTCGATCAGCGTGGCGGAGCCTTCCGTCAGATCCAGTTGCTGCCGCACGCCGCGTCCGGTGGCGGGCGCAAGCTGCGCCAGCGCTAGCGCCGACAGTGCGAGATCCGCACCCGCAAGCGACGCCGCAGCCAGCACCGCCAGCGAATTCATTACCATGTGGCGTCCGGGCATGCCGATCTTGTAGGTGACGTCCTGCCCCAGAATATCCGCATGCACGGCAGAACAGTCAGGATGCAGCGATACATCGATCAGCCGCGCATCGGCTTCTTCGTCACTGCCGAACGAAACGATGCGTTTGATCTTCGCGGCCTTGGCATTCTTGCTCAGGCGCGCGAACTGGGCGTTGTCACGATTGAGAACCACGGCCCCGCCCGGCTCGACGCCGGAAAAAATTTCGGCCTTGGCATCGGCGATGGCCTCGATGCCGGAGAAGAACTCCAGGTGCACCGGCTCGACGGTGGTGACGATCGCCACGTGAGGCCGCACCATCTTCACCAGCGGCTCGATTTCGCCCGCGTGATTCATGCCGATCTCGAAGACCGCAAACGTCACAGATGCCGGGCAACGCGCCAGCGTCAGCGGCACACCCCAGTGATTGTTGAACGAGGCGACGGACGCATGGGTAGCGCCCTGCGCGCCCAGTACCATGCGCAACGCTTCCTTGGTCGAGGTCTTGCCGACCGATCCGGTCACCGCGATGACTTTCGCGCCAAGCCGCGCCCGTGAAGCAATGCCGAGATCGACCAGACCCGCGAGCACATCGTCGACGACCAGAAGGCGCGCATCGGCACTAAACTTGTCGGCATGGCTTGCCGCAACCACGGCGAGCGCCGCCCCGTTTTTCAGCGCGGCATCGACGAAGTCGTGCCCGTCATGAACATCGCCCTTGATGGCAAAGTAAGCCTCGCCCGGCGTCAGCGTGCGGCTGTCGATGGATATTCCGGTGACGTCTTTCGGCAGCACGCCGCGTTGCGCGGCGTGCATCGCCTCGGCCATCGCGGTACTCGTCCACAGTGGCGTACTCATGCGGCATGCTCCGCCAATGCCGCCAGCGCGGCTTCGTGATCGCTGAACGGCAAGACTTTATCTCCGACGATCTGCCCGGTCTCGTGGCCCTTGCCCGCGATCAGCAGTGCGTCGCCTTGTTGCAGGCCGGCGATAGCGGCGCGAATAGCCTCGGCGCGGTCGCCGATTTCCTGCGCGCCTTTCGCCGCAGCGGTAATCGCCGCGCGAATCGATGCGGGATTTTCCGAACGCGGATTGTCGTCGGTTATAATGACAGTATCCGCATTCTCGGCAGCGATTGCCCCCATCAGCGGGCGCTTGCCGGCGTCGCGGTCGCCGCCCGCGCCGAACACCACCACGAGCTTGCGCCTAGTGTAAGGCCGCAACGCCCCCAGCGCCTTCGCCAAGGCATCGGGCTTATGTGCGTAATCCACGAACACCGGCGCGCCATTGCGCTCGCCGACCAGTTCGAGGCGGCCGGGCGCGCCTTCGAGATGTTCAAGGGCTGCGAACGTGCGGTCGGCATCGCCGCCCGTTGAGATCACAAGTCCAGCCGCGACCAGCGCGTTTTCGATCTGGAATTCACCGACCAGCGGCAGGCGCACTTGATGACGCTTGCCGTCATGCTGGAGTGTCAACTTCTGCGCGAACCCATCCACCGCCGCATCGCACAGCTTGATGCCTGCACCTTTGCGTCCCACCGTCATGATCCGCAACTTGCGGATGCGCGCGGCATCGATCACGGCCTGCGAATGATCGTGATCGGCCGCGATCACCGCAGCGCCGCCATCGACAATCAGATCGGTGAACAGCCGCAGCTTGGCCGCGAGATAATGTTCGACGGTTGGATGATAATCCATGTGGTCGCGCGACAGATTTGTGAAGCCGCCGGCGCTGACTCGCACGCCGTCGAGCCGATGCTGGTCAAGCCCGTGCGACGACGCCTCAAACGCCAGATGGGTCACGCCCTCACCCGCAATCTCATCGAGCGACCGATGCAGCGCAATCGGATCTGGCGTGGTCAACGAGCCGTAGACCGTGCGTTTGGGCGAAACCAGACCGATGGTGCCGATGCTTGCGGCCGCATAGCCGAGACGCTGCCAGATCTGCCGCGTAAAGACCGCAACCGACGTCTTGCCGCTGGTGCCAGTGACAGCAGCAATGGTTGCAGGCTGACGCGCATAAAAGCGAGCTGCAGCCAGCGCCAATGCGCGGCGCGGATTTGAGACGGCGATGAAGGGAACGCGGTTGTCGTTTTCGGGAACGCGGTCGCTGACCACCGCTTTGGCGCCCGAGGCAATCGCCTGATCGATGAAACGCGCGCCGTCGGTCTTGACGCCAGACAACGCGAAGAACACATCGCCCGGCTTCACTGCGCGGCTGTCCATGGCGATGCCCGCGACCGCAACATCGGCATGTTGCGCGCCGATCACGGCATCACCGGTGAAAAGCTCGGCTAGCTTCATGTCACCCCAGAAAATTCAGGTCATGCGGCTGGCCTGGCCGCAAACCCGGTGCCACTGTCGCGGAATACACACGCCGCACAGAATCCAGCGTGCGATTACCGGCTTTCCTTCGATGCCGCAAGAATAAGGCGCTCGGACGGCGGCAGATCGAATCGCGGGGTGACCCCGAGCAGCGGGGCGATCCGCTCGATCACCTTGCCTCCGGTGGGCACGGCATTCCAGCCCGAGGTGATAAAGCCATGGGTCTCCGGCAGCGCCTGCGGTTCATCGATCATCACAAGCAGCTGATACTGCGGATTGTCCGCCGGCAGAATCGCCGTGAACGCATTCAGCACTTTTTTCTTGGCATAACGGCCGTTGACGACTTTCTCGGAGGTGCCTGTCTTGCCGCCGACATAATAGCCCTTGATGTCGGCTTTTCTGGCGGTGCCGATCTCGGCATTGAGACGCATCAGGAAGCGCATCTTCTCGCTGGTGTCGGGGCGGATCACCCGCTTCGCCAGCGCCATCGCTTCCTTCTCGGAGCGCTTGAGGAATGTCGGCGGAATCAGAAGGCCGCCGTTGACCAGCGCGTTGATGCCCATCACCGCCTGCAGCGGCGCGACGGCGATGCCGTGTCCGAATGCGATGGTCACGGTGTTCAGTTCGCCCCACCGGCGCGGCACCAGCGGCGATGCGCTTTCCGGCAGTTCGGTGCGCAGCCGCGTCATCTGGCCCATTTTGGCGAGAAACGCCTTGTGCGCCTCGACGCCCTGCCCGAGCGCGATGCGCGCGGCTCCAACGTTCGACGAGTAGGTGAACACTTCCTTGGTGTTGATGAAGCGGCCGAGCGGATGGTCGTCGTGAATCTTGAACTTGCCGTAGTGCAGCGGCCCGCGCGCATCCCACATCGAGTTCAGCGTCGCCTTGCCGGAATCGAGCGCCATCGCCAGCGTGAACGCCTTGAAGGTCGAGCCCATTTCATAGACGCCGGTGGTCAGGCGGTTGATCCGGTCAGGGTCATGAACTTCGCGCGGATTGTTCGGATCGAAGTCCGGCAGCGAGACCATCGCGATCACTTCGCCGGTCCTGACGTCGCTGACGATACCGGAGGCGGCCTTGGCGCGGAATTTCTCCTTCGCCTTCATCAGTTCGTCGCGCAACGCATGTTCGACCCGCAGATCGACGGCGAGTTCGACAGGCTCCTGCTGCCGGTCGGTGGCAAAGCCCGCGCGATGCAGGTCGGCGAGGCCGTTGGTGTCCAGCCACTTCTCGATCCCGGCGATGCCCTGGTTGTCGATATTGACCAGCCCGATCAGATGCGAGACGTCGACACCGCTCGGATAAACCCGCTTGTTCTCACGCAGGAACCCGATGCCGGGAATGCCGAGCCGGTAAATGTCCTTCTGCTGCTGCGGCGTGATCTCGCGCTTCAGCCAGACAAAGCCCTTCTTCGAGGAAAGACGGTCGCGCACTTCGCCAGCATCGATGTCCGGCATCGTCGCGGTCAGCAGTTCGATGGCCTCATCCTTGTCGATCAGCCGGCGCGGCTCGCCGAACAGCGACGGCGTCTTGACGTCGGTGGCCAGGATCGCACCGTTGCGATCCAGAATGTCCGGACGCGCGGTGGCGATGGCATCCTGCGACGCCGCGCGCCGGGCGCCGTGACTGTCGGCGCCAACGGCAAACATCACGAGGCGGCCCGCGATCACCGCATAGACCAGCGCGAATGCGACAATGGCCAGGCCGACACGGGCGCGCGCCTTGGCCGAGCGGTCCACGTTTTTTCCGTAAAGCAGCGTGCGAATCAGCCGCTGACGCCAGGGCTCCGCCGGTCGTGCGGTGTCGGGCGCGTGATCGGTCATTGCGCGCCCTCGGTTGAAGGAATCGAACCTGTTGCGGTGTCTTCCGCGGCTCCTGCAAGCGATTCCACGTCGACGCTTTCGATCATGGTGCCGATCGGATCGGGGTCGCCGGGCTTGACGAAGGTCGGCGGACGCGGCGGCAGGTTCTTCAGCGAATCATATTGCGTGGCCTCGATCGAACGCAGCGACAGGTGACGCGAGGCCAGTTCCTGCAAACGCTTCGGCGATTCAAGCTTGGCCCACTCCGCCCTGAGACTGGCGATTGCATCACGCTCATGGCGAATGTCCGCGCGCAGCTTCAGCACGCGCTCGGTCCGCACCGTCGATTCCATCTTGATGCGGTAGACATAGGCCGCCGCGAAAACCAGCGCGCAGATGACGAAAAGGTGGACGATGCGCATGGTCAGCCTCCCCTCATCACGTCGGCCAGTTGCGGCCAGTCGAACGAGGCGGTTTCGGATTGCGCGGGCGCGTCGGTGCGTGACGCGACACGCAATTTTGCCGAACGGGCGCGCGGATTGGCCGCGACTTCATCGTCACCGGCCACCACCGGGCGCTTGGTCAGAATATCGAAGCTCGGCTGCGCCTGATCGATTTGCGGCAGGTGCCGCGAGCCACCGCCGCGTTTGCCGCGCTCGTTGAGGAAATTCTTGACGATGCGGTCTTCCAGCGAATGGAACGACACCACCGCCAGACGGCCACCGGGCTTCAGCATCTGCTCGGCCGCCACCAGTGCGGCGTGCAACTCGTCCAGCTCTTCGTTGACGAAGATGCGCAGCGCCTGGAATGTGCGGGTCGCCGGATGAATCTCGTTCGGTTTCGAGCGCACCACACGCGACACGATGTCGGCCAGCGCGCGCGTCGTGGTGATCGGCGCTTCCTTGCGTGCAGCGACAATGGCGCGCGCGACGCCGCGCGAATGACGTTCTTCGCCGAAGATATAGATGACGTTGGCGAGATCGGTTTCGGAGGCCTTCGCCACCACATCGGCGGCGGTCGGCCCGTCATGGCCCATTCGCATGTCGAGCGGACCGTTGAGGCGGAACGAGAAACCGCGCTCGCCCTGATCGAGTTGCATCGACGAGACGCCGACATCCATCACGACGCCATCGACAGCGCCAAGACCTTGCGCCGCGCAGACATCGGCCAGATTGGAAAAGCGATCCTCGACCAGCGTCAGCCGTCCTGCGGACGATTCCACCAGATCGAAGCCGCCGGCAATGGCGGTGCGGTCACGGTCGATGCCGATCACGCGGGTGCCGGGTGTTTTCAGGATGGCGCGGCTGTAGCCGCCGGCCCCGAATGTGGCATCGAGATAAACGCCGCCGACATGCGGCGCGAGCGCCTCCACTGCCTCAACGCCGAGGACCGGGACATGGCGAACGGGTGCATCGTCGGGCGACATTTCAAACGCCTGCCGGTGAAAAACGGCCGCGTGCCGGCCTGAATATCCGGGCCGATCCGCAAGATCCCGCCCGAACAACCCGAGATTGGCCCGTTCCGGCGCCCAGATCGACCTGAACGCGGAGGCGCTGGCGATGACCCGCCTTAAATTCGAGGTTCCGCATGAGATTTTCTGGCCAGCCATCGGGCTTTTCGCGGGACTTTTTGCGCATCAATCAACCGGGCCGTGCCATTTGCGGCGCGACTCTACATCCTTCAGTAGCGGCTGTGATCGTTAAGGAATGGTTGACGGACCGGATCGACTTTGAAGAAGCGCTTTTTTGAGCGACCCCGGTGAGCAACCCCGCCATGCGCAATGTTCTGGGGGCGATGGAACCGGCCCGATTGCGCCGGACGTGCATTGCCGTATCACTAATCCACTACCGCCCTTCTCTCGCCCCGTTTTGAGTACCTCTATGCCGCGAGGATCGTTTGAGTCTGCTGGATTTGGTTCGAAGCGTCAGCGTCCCAATTGTCCACCTGGGGGAACCTGCTGAAATGCCGAACTTCGTGCCCGATTCGTCCGTCGTCTCGAACGTTACGCCGTCGCCGAACTATGGCGACCGCAAAGGCGTGCTGTCGCCGAGCATGGTCGTGCTGCACTATACCGGCATGGCCGATGCAGCGAGCGCGATTGTGCGGCTGTGCACGACAGGCACTGAAGTGTCCGCGCATTATGTCGTGCTTGAGGACGGCAATATCATCCAGTGCGTGCGTGAAACCGATCGCGCATGGCATGCAGGCGCGTCCTCGTGGGGCGGCGAGAACGACATCAATTCGGTTTCCATCGGCATCGAGATCGTCAACCGCGGCCATGATCTTGGCTATACCGACTTTCCGTTGCGCCAGACCGCGGCGGTGATCGCGCTCTGCAAGGGCATCATGATCCGTCGCGATATTCCGAAGCACCGCGTGCTCGGACATTCGGATGTCGCCCCCGGCCGCAAGAAAGATCCCGGCGAGAAATTCCCGTGGCGTCTGCTGGCGGATTCCGGCGTCGGGCTGTGGGTCGAACCCGCGCCGATTGTGCGCGGCGTGCAGACCATGCTGGGACAATCCGGCGACGACGTTCTCGCCTTGCAGAAGCTGCTTGCGCGTTTCGGCTACGGCGTGCCGCTCAACGGACTCTACGACGCCGCCACCATGGATGTGGTTGCCGCCTTCCAGCGGCACTTCCGGCCCGAGCGCATCGACGGCATCGCCGATACCTCGACGTTGACCACGTTGAACGATGTGCTCGCGTTACTGCCGAAAGAAGCCGCCGTCACCTCTTGACCTTGCGCACCGGCGCGCCCATCACTGCGGCGTCAGTCGGCTGGACGGCCGCTCTCGCAAGGATCGAAAGATCGCGGGGGAGGAAAGTCCGGGCTCCATCGACATACGGTGCCGGATAACAACCGGCGGGGGCGACCCCAGGGAAAGTGCCACAGAGAACGAACCGCCTTTGCTTCAGTCTGAAAAGGTTGGGCAAAGGTAAGGGTGAAAAGGTGCGGTAAGAGCGCACCGCATTTCCGGTAACGGAGATGGCATGGCAAACCACACCGGGAGCAAAACCGAATAGGGACGGCACAGCGGACAGTTCGCTCAACCGGGCGATAACTCCGCGGGGTGATGTCAAACCCGCTGTCCGGGTAGGTTGCTTGAGGCGCAGGGTAACTTGCGTCCCAGACGAATGGCCGTCACGTCTGCATGGTGCAAGCCATGCAGGCCCTACAGAACCCGGCTTACAGGCTGGCTGATATTAATTGCATGATCCGGAAAAGCGGGAACCGGTTTTCCGACAAGATCATGCACAAAAACGAGGGGTCCGGCGCAAAACGCCGGGCCCCTCACCATTTGTGGTTCCAGATCGGTCAATTTTGACATTTC
>CALRLJ020000043.1:0-14340 GCA_943368635.1 Sediminibacterium ginsengisoli
AGAAGTTGGCCCAGATAATCTTGCTCGTTCTATTTATAATCGGGGTTCAGCAGCTACACACACAGCGCAAGTTAGAAAAGAAGTTACAACGCTTCAGCGATATACAGAGGTGCTTCTCGCAGACTTGTTGGAAATCGAATAATTCATACTAATTAGACTCGTCTCTCCGACCTTGCCTCACACCCACTTCATCCCCATCTAGCTCGGATCGCACTCGCACGAGTCTCCCGTCTCAATGAAGAAAATCGGATTTCTCTCCTTCGGCCATTGGTCGCCCTCCTCGCATTTACAAATGCGAACCGCCTCCGACACGCTGCTGCAATCCATCGATCTTGCCGTCGCCGCAGAGGAGCTTGGCGCGGACGGCGCATATTTCCGCGTACATCATTTCGCGCGCCAGCAAGCGTAGCCCGGATGCAGCGCAGCGAAATCCGGGACCGCACCATCCGCAGCTTACGTCATCCCCGCATCGCGCTTCGCTCCATACGGACTACAGGCTTTCCACCTCAGACCAACCGAGACAGCCCCTCAATGCCCCTCACGTTAGGCACCGCCGTTTTCGCAATCGCGGGCCTTATCGCGCTATGGTCCGTTGCAAACGACATCGGGAGCGGCAAGGCGGCAACGACCAAGCCCGCATGGACCATTGATCGCGACGAAAACCCCGGCGGGTTCTGGTTCACCGTTCTCTGCAAGGCCGCGTTCGTTGGCTTCGCCATCGCCGTGCTGCTGCATGCGCTGGGGCTGATCGGCGACCCCGTCGTCTGGATTCAGCAGACGTTTCCCTTTTTTGCGCGGCGATCGTCGTGACATCGCCAGCGCACGGTCTACGGCCATCGCGCCGCGCGCACATCGCCTCGCCCCTCCCGCACCGCACATAAACATCTCCCGATAGGTCAGCCCTGCTGCTGGAACGCATCGTCGATGGGCGTATTGTTATCTCCAGAGGCGAGCGGAGTGACGCGCATGCGGCTTCATCTCGACAACGAGAAACATGAAACGCAGATGTGTCTGGCGTTGGTGATCGCGATCATGATCCTCACTGGGTCCGCGATCCTGTACATGGGTGCACACTATCAAGTGGCAGCGCAGACCGTGAAGCGAACCCCGCTCGCCTCGCCGCTCTGACGGGCGTTCACGCCCTTCCGCCTAAGTCGCGCGGTCTGCGCGCATATCTTCGGGCGTCATCGAGAACTTCAGCCGGAACAGTCCCGGCAATGCACCGGGCACGGCACCCGCTGCTTCCAGTTCCTTCGGCGCCAGCAAGCTGTGCGCGATGTCATGCAGCGCATCGCTGCTGGAGCCCGACACCAGCACGATCCAGTCCGCCGCCGCATCGCCGCCGCGAATGCGCTGCTCCTCGGTGAGGCCGGACTGCGGCGTGTCGGTGTGAAGCAGATGCGCGCCGGTGAAACTCCCTTGCTGCGGCAGCTTGAGTAGCACCTCGCGCAGATGCGCGGACAGCGCCTCCGCCCGGCCCGGCTGCGGCGACAGGCGCAGCGTCAGCATTGCGCCGGCGACACCGCCGCCATGGCTGGCGATCACCCGGCACTGGCTGCGCACCATGTTGCGGTGATGCGGCATCATCTTTTTGGACCACGGCGTCGGATCGTTCAGCCGCGCCATATAGTCCGGCGAGGACAGCGTGGCGTAGGCATCGAGTTCGTAGAAGATGAAGAAGCCCACCCCGCCGTCCGCCGCGGCCCAGCGCGAACCGCGCAGAAAGCCCGGAATGCTCAGGCGCTCGGGGAAATGCTCGTGGGAGTGCCAGTCCTCGAACTCGGCACGCTGCTCGCGCGCCATGTCCCACCACATCGCAACCGCAGCATTGCCCAGCAAGGTCATCCGCAATCTCCCTTGCCGGGACTATACACTATGCTTTGACGCCATGCCTTGACACTATGCCTTGACACTATGTCTTGGGCTTGCGATCTCGCCGCGCGTGGCGGCAATACCCATCTCGAAACTGTCGGCGATGCGGCGGGCGCGGATGATGAACGCCTCGGCCACGTCGCCGTCGAAGATTTCGCGTGCGGTTGTCTCAAACAGCAACAGCCAGCGGTCGAAGTGTTCGCCCTTGAGCGGCAGCACCAGATGCGGGCGCATCGGGCGGCCATTGTAGCGGCCGGTCTTGAGCAGCATCGACGACCAGAAATCGCTGATCTGCGCGATGTGATGGTCCCAATCCTTCACCGCCGTGTTGAAGATCGGCCCGATCAGCTCGTCCTCGCGCGCACGGCCGTAGAACGTCGCGACCAGTTTCGCGATGTTCTCCTCCGTGAGGTCAGGATGGAAAGTATGGATGGCGGGATTGGGCTGGTCTGTCATACGCCCGATGTAAGCCGCCGGACCATCCGGGGCAACCCGTGCTGCGCCGTCCATACTTTCAGGTTGACCCGGCGCACGCACCCGGTGGAAGCTGCCATGCGCTTTGGTTCGTCGTGCAAGCCGCCTGACGTGAGGACATGCATGTTTAACTCTAAAGCCGTGCTTGCGGCCGCGATGGTCTTCGCACTGTCCACCGCCATCTCCGCGCAAGCGGCCCCCACAGCCAAATCCAACCAGATCACCTACGAGTATGTGCCGCCGAAAAATCCGGCGCATCAGGCTATCTACGACCAGATGAAACAGGGCCGCGCCCTCGAACATTTGCAAGAGTTACTCAGTCCGCTCCGCTTGCCCTACCCGCTGATGCTCACGGTTGCGGGCTGCGATGGCGTTCCCAACGCCTGGTACGGGAATGAAGTCATCAAGGTCTGTTACGAATTGCTGGCGGAGATGCTGAAGAATGCGCCCGCGCAGGATCTTCCCATCGGAATTTCACGGGGCGATACCATCGTCGGTCCGGTTCTCGATGTCTTCCTGCATGAGACCGGCCATGCCGTGTTCCACATGCTGCAAATCCCGATCCTCGGCCGGCAGGAAGATGCCGCCGATCAGTTCGCCGCCTACATCATGCTTCGGCTTGGCAAGGACGAGGCCCGCAGGATGATCCTTGGCGCGGCCTATGGTTACAACATCCAGATGCCGCAGGGAGCAAAGGTCACCGTTCCGGTTGATATATTTTCAGATGAGCACTCGTTGCCGGCCCAGCGGGCATACAATGTTCTGTGCATCGCCTATGGCGCGGACAAGAAGCTGTTCGCCGACGTCGTCGATGAGGGCTTTCTGCCCAAAAAACGCGCCGAAAGCTGTTCCTACGAATACGAAGATCTCACCTTCGCCATGACGAAGCTGATCGGCCCGTATATCGACAGAGATCTCGCCAGGAAAACGCATGAGGTCTGGGCGCGAACCGCAGGTGCCCGGCGCGCGCGTTTGGCACGTCCATAACCAGACCTGTCAGCCGCGCATCACTTGCAAATCTTGTCGCGCCGCTTGTCCTGCAATCGCTTTTCGCAATGGGTCGTGCAGTGCTTGCCCCCGACCTTGGTGCAATAGGCGACGCACTTGTCGTAGTTGCAGCCCCACGCGTCGGCGGCGCGGACGGGGGCCGGCGCGGCGGCGAAGGTCATCACGACAGCACATGCAACCAGCGACCTGACGAGCAGCATATCGAACCTCCACAATGCGAGCCTGTGAGCAGGATCAGACTACATGAATCTGCCGGCGCGCAAACTATCGAAACAGACAGGAGCGCCGGGCCGCCGTTCACTCACACCGTCTTGTCGGTGATCTGGCCGGGGCTGTTGCTGCCGCCGTTGCGGGCCTGCTGCTCGATCAGCTGCTGAATCTTCTGCGTCACCTCGCGCTGCGCGTCGGCATCCATCGCCTTGAACTGATCCGGCGTGATGCCCAGCTGACCGAGCATCGCATTGAACATGCGCTCTGCCGGCGTCTGGCCGATGGTGTCGAGAAATTGCTGCTCCGCCGTCTTGGCGTCGAGCGGTTTGTCCACCTTTCCCGACGTCGCCGCGCCCAGAAGCGGCGATGATGTAGCAGTCCCCGTAAATGACATCGACATCGCAAATCCCGATTGAACCTGACGAGATTTTAGCAAATAACGTGCCATGGCGATCGCAGCGTGAAAGCCCGGCTTTGCTGATCCATTCGCTTCGAGCGACGCTGCAAAAGATTTCACCGAACCGTTCACCGGAAAATTTTGCCGGGACGAAATTTCCCGCTCGTCTGACAACATCCCGGTAGCCGGCTGTCGCGCCTCATGCCGGGTCGATGCGCACGATAGCATCGCCGACACGCACCTCGCCGCTTGCGATAATCCGTGCGGTGATGCCGCCGTGGCCGCGCATGGCGTTGTAGCCGCCGGGGCCGAGCGCCTCCTCCATCCGGCTGCACGGCGCGCAATCGCCCGAGCCTTCCAGGATGGCGGCGCCGACGCGAAAGCGCTGCCCCTTCAGCGCAACGAGATTGACGCCGCGCGTGACGAGATTCCGGCGCAGGAGATCGGGCGCGATGTCCGTAAGCCCAAGAAACGCAGCGGCCGCCGCGATGTCTTCAGCCGCGATCAGCGTCACCTGCCGCGCGCCGTCCCGGCTGGTGCTGTAACGGTCGCCTTCGACGCCGCTCGCGGCCACCAGCATCGCCGAGGCGGGCACGATCATGCCGGCGCGGCGCGCAGGGCGCAGGCCGATCCAGCTCACTGCGCCCGGCCGTATGGGTGCTGCGATCAATCGGCCAAGCTGGGACTCGGGTGAAAACGCCAATGCCTCGCCTCGTTCATCCGGCGCGCCCTTGATCGAAATCAAAAACCGCACGCGGCTTTTCCTGTATAAGCAACTGACACGCCGACAAGGAGATCGTTATGTCCGCAGCCGACATCGCAAACCGTCATTTCGCGGCAGCCGTCGCGGAGGCACAAGCCGCAGGGATAGAGTCCGGTGCCGTCTGCCGCGCGTTGCTCAATCTCGTTGTCACCAAGTATCTCGAAACGCGGAGCGTGTCGGACGTGCAGTCGGAACTGCACTTCCTTGCTGACAACTGCGACCCCGACGCGGACTTTGCCTTCATGCGGCCGTAAGGCGCGGCGGGATCAGATCGCTCGCGATCACGCCTTGGCGTAGGTGTAGAAGCCCTGGCCCGTTTTACGGCCGAGATGTCCGGCGTCGACCATTTCCTTCAGCAGCGGCGCGGGGCGATATTTTGGATCGTTGAAGCCGGTGTAGAACACCTCCATCACCGACAGCATGGTGTCGAGGCCGATCATGTCGGCCAGCGCCAGCGGGCCGATCGGATGGTTGCAGCCGAGCTTCATGCCGGCATCGATTTCCTCGGCAGACGCAATGCCTTCCTGCAACGCGAACACCGCTTCGTTAATCATCGGGCACAGGATGCGGTTGACCGCAAAGCCGGGGCTGTTCTTGGCGGTGACCGCCACCTTGCCGACGCGCTGCGCGAAAGCCAGCGCCTTGGCGTGGGTGTCGTCGGAGGTCTGCAATCCGCGGATCAGTTCGAGCAGTTGCATCACCGGCACCGGATTGAAGAAGTGCATGCCGATGAAACGATCCGGGCGATCGGTCGCCGCCGCCAGCTTCGTCACCGAAATCGACGAGGTGTTGGTGGCGATCAGCGCGCGCGGCTGCAAATGAGCGCAGAGATCCTTGAGGATCTTGATCTTGAGTTCCTCGTTCTCGGTCGCGGCCTCGATCACCAGATCGCAGGACGACAATTTCGATTTGTCGGTGGTCGCCGTGATCCGCGCCAGCACCGCGTCGCGGTCGGCGGTGGTCATCTTCTCTTTCTTGACCAGCCGGTCGAGGCTGCCGCCGATGGTGGCGACGCCGCGCGACACGGCAGCATCCGAAATATCCACCATCACCACCGCAAGCCCTGCAGCCGCGCTGATCTGCGCGATGCCGTTCCCCATGGTTCCGGCTCCGATGATGCCAACGGTCTCGATCATGTCTCTGGTCCTTTCAGTGCTTCAATCCGGCAACAGGCCTTCGCCGCTCGCCTTCGCAAGGCGGCCCGCCGTGCCTCATCCATGGATCGGGTATCTACTCCGCCCGGCCCTGCAGCGCCACAGCTAACAGGCCCGCTTATAGCGGCAAATCCCTGCCCGCTCGGCGGCCTACCCGGCCGACGGGCTACGGGCTTTTCTTCTCAATCCCCTGCCCGACCCCATCCGGCTGCGCTGCGGCCATCGCACCTTGCGCGCGTGCCAGCGTCGCCAGCTCGCAGCCCTCGCAATAGCGCCTGTCCTTGTAGTCGATCCAGTTATGCGCGAACACGCGCTCATTGGGGATATTGTAGCGCGTCTGCAGCACACGAACGAGAATGCGCCATGCAGCGATCTGCGCTTCGGTGGGCCGCTTGCGGACGTTCGGATAATTGCCGACGAATTCCACGCCGACGGAATTGTCGTCGGTCACCTGGCCGAAGGTCGTGCTGTTGTCGATGAACTTGTTGTCGTTGCGGTTGCCGTCGCGAACGTGATGCGGAACGGCGAACTCGACGATGGACCAGTACACGGTGCCGTCGGTCTCGACCCAAATCGCAGCACCCCGCCGGTCCGGCTTTTCCTGTTGCCGCCGCGCATTGGCAAGCGCCGAACCCGCCGGGCCTTCGGACTGATGCACGACAATGTTGCGCCACTCGCGCGCAAGTTCGAGGCGGCCCCACGGCGTCAGCCAGACGATATTGAGGCCGGGAATATCGGGCGTGCCCTTCGCCCGCGCCGCGATCTCGAAGCTCGACAACGATGGCGCAGATTTGGCAACCTTGGATTCGGATAGCGCAGATTCGGGAGGCTGAGGCAGCGGCGGCGTCTGCGCCGTACTTTCAATGCTTATTGGCGGCTGCGCCGCCATGGGCGAACAGCAGACGACAAGCCAGACCAGCGATACTCCCCATCGAGAGAACATCCGCACCTGCTGCAAGCGATCCCGGAGCGGTCAGCCTAACCGAACCCGTGGCCGCCGGAAAGCACTGCCGGGGCCGTCCGAAAGGCCTATCCCGGCTTCATACCATGCTTGCAGCCCTCATCCCGCGCGGCGCGGCTTCATGGTTTGCTCTTGCCAGATGTAGAGCGCGCGCTTGGCCGAGGAGAAAGGCACCTCCTCGTATTTTTTCCGAAGCTGCTCGATCTCGGCGGTCGGCATGGTGAGCATGCGGCTCAGGATCACCGCTTTCGTCGTCTCCCATGACAGATCGGCGGCACGGCACGCGGTCATCAGCCCGTCGTGGCGGTGAACCCGCATCAGCGGCTGGATCAACGCAATCGGCGCGCCGGTCAGCGCTGCCAACGTTGCGATTACCGTCTCGTATTGCCGGTCCTTGGCGAATTCGGCGAGATTGTTTTCGGTTAGCTGACGGCTCTCCACCAGCCGTTCGACAAGCGCCACTGCCGAGCGAAGGTCGCGCGGACGTTCTGCCTGACGCTTCGATTCCTGCGCAATGGTCTCGACGTGGCCTTGAATTGCAGCGCGGAACTGAGCGGGCGCCTTTGCCATCAGCCGCGCATGGACAGCGCTCGGAGAGTTGGTCAGCAGGTCTTGCAGCAGCCGCACCGGCAGATCGGCACGCAGTCCGGTCTTCTCGGCCAGCAGCGGATCGCCCTTTGATGCGGCGACCAGCCGCAGCAATCCTGCGCGCGAGATTGCAGCTCCATCGTTACCGGCCACGCTGCGCAGCACCGCCCGGTCGCCGAGATCGATAAGCGCCTGCGTAACGGCAGCGTCGATTGCGGCGCGTCCCGAGATCGCAAGCAGATGTCCCTGCCCGCGCGACGTGGCAACTTCCATCAGATCTTCGCTCGAAAGCACCGGCGAATGGGTTAGCACCGGACTTGCGACGGTGATGTTGATATTGGCGGCCAGCCTGCGCAGGACCGAGGCCGGCGCGAACGATACGGGAGCCAGTTTCCTGCTGAGTTCGACCAGAGCGTCGACTTCGCAATCGCCGATGAACCCGGTCAGCAGGCTGTCGAAAATCTCGATCTGCGCGTGGCCGAGGCGGCTGCCATGTTCAAGCAAAAGATCCGTCACCTTCCGCAGCGAGGCGGCCCGGCGGTCCGGAGACCTGTTGCTGATGATGTCCTGAAGTTCCTGAGTAACGTTGCTATGCACGATATGGTCCAATGCTGACCGAAAACTGACCGCCCTGCGGCCGGAAAAATATGATCTTCAAAAATATCGGGCGAGCATACGACCGGATCGTTTCGAGGTCGTTAAATGATACCGTTTGCCCTACAAGGTGGCATGAGCAACGCATTTCATTCTTCCTGCGACACCGGCAGCGCGCAGGCACAGCCTGGCAAAAGTCCGGCGGACCGTCCGAACCTCGTGATCGCAACCACGATCCTGGCATCCAGCCTCGCCTTCATCGATGGCTCGGTGGTCAATGTCGGGCTGCCCGCCATCGGCACGGACTTTCACGCCGACGCCAGCCAGTTGCAGTGGGTGGTCAACGCTTACCTGCTGCCCCTCAGCGCGCTGCTGCTGCTCGGCGGCGCGGCGGGTGACCGCTATGGCCGCAGGCGGCTGCTGATCGCGGGCGTGGCACTTTTCGGCGCGGCTTCGCTGGCGTGCACATTGGCGCCGACGCTGGGCTGGCTGCTGGCTGCGCGGTTCATCCAGGGCGCGAGTGCGGCCATGCTGATGCCGAACAGTCTCGCAATTCTGGGACAGACGTTTTCCGGCGAAGCGAAAGGTCGCGCCATCGGCATCTGGGCCGCGACCGGTGCTGCGGCAGGCGCAATTGGACCCGTGCTCGGTGGCTGGCTGATCGACATCGGAAGTTGGCGGCTCGCGTTTCTGATCAACCTGCCGCTCGCCGCCGCCGCTGTCTGGCTTGCCGCTATCTATGTGCCTGCGGATCGTGACGATGGATCGGGCAAGCTCGACAGCGCAGGCGCGCTGCTTGCGACCCTCGGGCTCGGGCTCACCACATGGGCACTGACCGAGGGGTCCGCGCACGGCTGGTCGCCATTCGCCGTGGCGCTGATGGCGGCGGGTTGTGCAGCCCTGATTGCATTCCTGCGGGTGGAGCATCAGCGCGGCGACAAGGCGATGATGCCGCTGGTGCTGTTCGGCTCGCGGGGCTTCGTCGGCCTCACGCTGCTGACATTCCTGCTTTATGGCGCGCTCGGCGGATTGTTCGTGCTGGTGCCGTTCGTCCTGATTACCGCAAGCGGCTATTCCGCCACGCAGGCCGGTGCAGCGCTGTTGCCGCTGCCGCTGGTGATTGCGGTGGCGTCGCCGCTCGCGGGCGCATTCGCCGCCAAGACCGGACCGCGCTGGCCGCTCGTCATCGGTCCGCTGGTGGTCGCCATCGGCTTTCTGCTGGCGATCCGCATCGGTGCTGCGCAAAGCTACTGGCGCGACGTGCTGCCCGCGATGGTCGTGATCGCGCTCGGCATGGCTGGCGCGGTCGCGCCGTTGACAACCGCCGTGCTGATGTCGGTGGATGAACACCATGTCGGTGCTGCGTCCGGGCTGAACAGCGCGGTGGCACGCACCGGCGGTCTTGTGACAACGGCGCTGATCGGTGCGGTGTTGATTGTCACGGGACCGTCACTCGCTTCCGCGTTCGGGATCGCCTGCGTCTGCGCCGCGATATTGTGCGTGAGCGCATCGCTCTCGGCGTTCCTGCTGATTGCCCGCGACCCGGCGCGTTAATCAGGCGGCAGCCACGATGACGTGCGCTTGAATCTTGGCAGCGACCGGGCCGCTGCCATGCTTGTCTGCAATCACCGATGTTGCGTAGGCGGTTGCGGATTCCAGTGCGCCTGCGTCTCTCGCCTCGATCTCGTTGCGCAGCAGCGTTCCCTGACAATAGGCAACGGCGGGCACGCGCGCTGAGGCTGCGCGGCTTTGATCGGCCTTCGTCTCAATCGCCACACGGGAGAAACCGGCATCTTCCAAATTGCTGCGGATCAGCGCCGTATCGTGGTAGCCGTGCGGCGTCCGCGCCAGAAAGCGCGGCGGATCGTTTGGAAAAATCGCCGCCAGCGCATTGGTCACATCGTCGGCAAACACGTTCTCCTCGATACGATCCCAGACGCTGAACAGAAAGTGTCCTCCGGGCTTCAGCATCCGCCTTGCTTCGCGATAGCCCGCGATGCGGTTGGGAAAGAACATCGCGCCGAACTGGCAACACACGAGATCGAAGGTCGCATCTTCAAACGGCAGCGCCAGGGCATCGGCCTGGCGCCATGCGATCCGGGTGTCGGGAGGCTGTCGCGATGCGGCGTAGTCGACCATCGGCTGATTGAGATCGGTGACCGTATAGCTTGCGCCCGGAGATAGCCTCGGCGCTAGGGCGCGTGTGACAACCCCGCTGCCCGCAGCCGTTTCCAGAACGGCACTCGGCGACAAGGCCGCTGCGCGTTGTGCAATATCCGCGGCATACGCCTCGAAAATCAACGGCACCATATAGCGGTCGTAATTTTCCGGAATCGAACCGGCGAACACCTTGTCGGCTTCCAGCATGATATATCACCCGGCGCCCGTTTGACGGTTCGCAAGACTAACACATAATTATCCGCACGCATCGGCTCGGTACGTGGCGTGCGAAACAAATCCGCGCGCTAGTATGGCGGCGCTTTCTTCGCGCGCTGGGTCTTCGCTGCCTCGACCCACCACATCAGATCGTCGGCGAAACGTGGAAACGATCTTGCCAGCGCCTTGCCGCCCTCACCGGTCGGCTCGGCGGTCTCGGACAGCGATGGCCCGATCGGCCCGACCGCGATGGTGGTCGACGTCACCACCATGCCCATCTCCGACAGCGTGCCGTGCCAGGCCAACGCCGCCCGCGCGCCCGAAAATCGCCCCGCCGAATAGCTGGCGATAGCCGCCGGCCGCCAGAACCACTCTTCCAGAAAATGATCGGTGAGATTCTTCAGGCCCGGCTGGACGCCCCAGTTGTATTCGCCGGTCACGAACACGAAGCCATCGGCAGCGATGATCTTCTGCGCCAGTTCTTCCAGCGCTGCGGGCACTTCGCCTTTCGGATATTCCTTCCGCATCCGGTCCAGCATCGGAAGGTTGATCGCCTTGGCGTCGATCAGTTCGGCGTCCGCGCCGCGCTCGCGCAATCCCTTGACGATGTAGTCCGCAAGGCGAATGCCCATCCGGTCGGAGCGGTACGAACCGTAGAGAACGAGAATGCGGTCGGTCATAGGGCGCAGCTCCTGTGTATTTGCGTATCAGCGTAGCTGGCGGTTGCTGATCGATCAATCGAGCCGGTATTTTGTCACGGCAGCTTCATCCCACATCATCCCGTTGCCGGGACGTTGCGGAATGATCGCGTTGCCGTCCACAATCTGGATCGGCTGTTGCAGGATCGGATTGGCCCAGTCGACATATTCCAGCCAGTGCCGCGTCGGCGTCGCCGCCATCAGGTGTGCGCTGACTTCAGGGAACAGATGCGTGGACATTTCGCGGTTGTACGCGGCCGCAAGCCCTGCCGCGTGCATCCAGCCTGTGACCCCGCCGATGCGATCCAGATCCGGCATCACGAAATCGGACGCCGTGGCCGCGAGCGACGCAGCCATCGGCTGCAGCCCGGTGAAATTCTCGCCGATCTGGATCGGCGTCACCGTCGCCTGCGCCAGCAGCGCCATGTGATGATAGTCGTCGTGGCGGATCGGCTCCTCGATCCAGTAGACGCCCTCGCTGTCGAGCGCCTGGCCGTAGCGCATCGCATCGGCGAAACTCAGGGCTTGGTTGAAATCCACCATCAGGTGCACATGATCCGGCAAGCGCTTTCGCACCGCTCGGACCACAGGAAGATCATCCTTGAGTCCGCCCGCGCGGCCGAGCCGCAGCTTGACGCCCTTGAAGCCGCCTTCAAGCAGCGCCTCGGCTTCGTCCGCCGCCGCATCCGGCGACATCAGGCCGAGCCCGTTGCTGTTGTAGGCCTGAATGGGGCGCGGGCTGGCACCGAGCAATGTCGCGAGCGGCATGTTCGATGCAATTGCCAGCGCATCCCAGATCGCCGTATCCACCGACGAAATCACCATCATCGACGGACCGGCCAGTCCCGGCAACTTGAAATGTTTCGCAACAGTTTGCGCCAGATCCTGCGGCGCAAGCGGCATTCCGGTCAGCACTGCGCTCAGTTCAGCGACCACCGGAACCAGCGACCGCGCGATCCCCGGCAGATAGCACCACGCATAGGCGCGTCCCTCGACGCCTTCGCGGGTTTTCAGGTCGATCAGCAGCAACGAGGCTTCCTTGATGGTCTGTGCGCTGGTGCCCAGCGGACGCGCCATCGGCACGGTGACGGCTCTCGCAGTCAGGGAATGAAGTGTGAGCTTTTCGGTCTGCATGCGAGGGGTCCGTCCGGTTTGCGACGTGCGTGGTGATACAGGCCCGCGGCCTCGCCCTCCAGTCAAATCCGCGTATGATGACTATGCGACAACACCGAAGCAGACAGCTTTCATGCTTCGATGCGGATCGAACCATTCAGCCGCCCGGCATCGTATGGTTCGCGCATGCATATTCCTGACCAGACGGAGATCCCATGCCTCGCGACATCATCCGCGTCGAACCGCTGTCGACTTATCTCGAACGCTGGAAAGCGCCGACCTCTGCGGTCACGCGGCACGGAGACACGATCTATGTCTCCGGCTTTCCGCCGTTCGATCCGCAAACCGGCGAAGTTGTCGATGCGCCGATCGAGCGGCAGACCGAACTGGTGCTCGACCAGCTCAAGCTCTGTGTCGAGACAGCGGGATCGTCGATGGACAATGTGCTCAAGTGCAATGTCTATTGCACCTCGGTCGAGAAATTCGCGGCGGTCAACGCGATCTATGCACGCTATTTTCCGGTGAACTCGCCTGCCCGCATTTTTGTTTGCGTGCCGGCGTGGCCGGGACATTTCGACATCGAGATCGATTGCATCGCGGCGGTCAAATAGGTTCGAATTCACGCGCCGCGGTCACGCCACGGTGCAGGATGTCGCGCCGCGCTTGCCGTGCCGGAGCAAGGTGCCCTTCTTTGTCATCGTCAACGTAACGCCCCGGCCGGTATAGCGTGAGCCCGTCAGGGTGAAGCGCTTCTTCAGCGCCACGGCCTTGCCGTCAATCTGGATGTTCGCGATTTTCGGATCGAGGAACGCCACGACGAAGCGCGCACCGTCGGCGCAGGTGAAGCTCTGAAAATTCTGCGCAGCCGCCGGCGATGCGCCTGCACCAGCCAGAGCGGCCAGCGCCGCCGCGAAAAACATAAGCCGTTTCATCGATCGTCTCTCCTCACCATCGCGCCGCCGGTGCGTCGTTTGCCTTGGCTCGATTCGCGCAGGCGACCAGTTCCACGGCACATTCTAACAGGCCCACCTTTCCTGTGCATATCGCAACAGTTCACGGGAGCCGCCGTCCGCGAGGGGGTAAACTGAACCCATCATCGGCTATTGCGATTTCGCAAGCGCCATCAACTACCTGTTGTCTTTCGGCAATTGTCCGTGAGTCGCGTCGTCCCTGCTTCAGAGGGAGAGTTCAGATGCTGACAAATCTAGCGCTCCGGGATGCCAGACCGGCGGTGATTGTGTGCCCCGGCTGTGCCAAGCACCTGATGGACGTCATGGACGTTCGCTGGGCGATGACCAAGCTTGAGTTCACCTACGCCTGCTCGGGCTGCGGAGCCGAAACCATCCGCGCGATAGCAGGCGACACGCCGGTGTTTGTCTCGCGCGCCTCGACCCATCTGCGCAGTCTCGAAATTTTCCGTTTCAGTCCGGATGCCGCAGAGCGGCCACGGCATCGCGCAGTCGACAGCAGACCTGCTGCCAGCGTATCTTCCCGTGCGGTCGTATCCGACCGGGCATAGCCCGGACAACTAGGATATTTTTCAAGGATTGAGACATTGAAATCGATTTCAACACTGATCGGCGCTGCCATTTTCATTGCAGGATTTTACGCCGTTACGCCACAGCCCGCACAAGGCGCAAGTTGCAGCGGCTCCCTCAGCACATGCGCCTCGCGGTGCCGCAAGGACAATCCGACGGATCGCAACTGTGTCTCCGATCATTGCACGCCAAAGTTCGAAACCTGCAAAAGCACGGGATGCTGGCAGCAAGGCGGAAATTACGGCAACGTGAAAACCTGCAACCTTCAGAAGAAGTGACCTAGAAGCACAGGTTGGTGACGACCTTGCCGGACTTGTCCTTGATCACATAGGGACACGCCGCGCGCTTGAGCGCCGCCTTGGCATCTTCATTGCCGAGCGCTGCGGATTTCTCGTAGTAGGTTTTCGCGGCATTGGAATCCTGCGCGCCGCCAAGCCCGCTTTTCGCGAAGTATCCCATGCGCTCCAGCGCGCCGGGATGATCCTGCGCCGCCGCTTTTTCAAACAGGCTGCGCGCACCGACCTCATCCTTCGGCCCACCGACACCATCCTGCAACATCAGCCCCAGTTGAAACTGGGCTTCTGCATTGGTCTC
>CALRLJ020000044.1:0-14239 GCA_943368635.1 Sediminibacterium ginsengisoli
CCCTGACCGCCATAATATGTCCCTTGATAAGCGCGGCATCGGCGCGAGTCGTCATGCGAATGTCAGAACCGGATTACTGGCGAGCCTTATCGCGGATTGTTGAGCATGTCTTCCGCGAGATTGCGGTGGGCGCGCTCGATCCGCGATCCGCCACCGGCGGCGCGGCTCGCGGCGACGTCGCGATCTTTCAGACAGGCCGCATAGGCTGACGAGCCGGGCTGGCCGCTATTGGCGCGGCAATAAGCATCGTCATCCACCACGTTCGCGACCGGCTGGTTGCGCTCGAACTGGGCGCAGCCCGACAGAAGGAAAGCCGCTGTGGCGACAGCGATCAAACAAACTGGTCTCGTTGCGAGCATCCGCAATCCCATCATTGCCGGCACAGCCGGAGTGGCCGCGACCATCGGTCTGGAGCGCGCGATTTACAAGCCCACAATGGCCGGATTCGGGCCACTTAGCCGGTCTTGCTCTGCAGTGCGGCTGCGATCTCGTCCAGCACGGCGGGATCCTCAATGGTCGCGGGCATGGTCCATGACTCGCCGTCGGCGATCTTCTTGATCGTGCCGCGCAGGATCTTGCCCGAGCGTGTTTTCGGCAACCGGGCCACAGTGATCGCGAGCTTGAACGCCGCCACCGGCCCGATCTTGTCGCGCACCAGCGCCACGATCTCTTTTTCGATCTCCGCCACGGGCCGCGTCACGCCGGCCTTGAGCACGAGGAATCCGCACGGCACCTCGCCCTTCACCGCGTCCTTGATTCCAAGCACGGCGCATTCGGCAACATCGGGATGCGAGGCCAGCACCTCCTCCATGCCGCCGGTGGACAGCCTGTGCCCCGCGACATTGATGATGTCGTCGGTGCGGCCCATCACGAAAATATAGCCGTCCTCGTCCTTGTATCCGGCATCGGAGGTTTTGTAGTAGCCGGGGAATTCGTTGAAATACGCTTCATTGCAGCGTTCGTCCTGCTGCCACAGCGTCGGCAGGTTCGCGGGCGGCAGCGGCAGCTTGATAACAATAGAGCCCATGGTGTTCGGCGGCAGCGGCTTCGCGGCCTCGTCGACAATATCGACCTGATAGCCCGGCATCGGCACTGTCGGCGAACCGTGTTTCACCGGCAGCATGCCGAGTCCCACCGGATTGCCGGCGATGCACCAGCCGGTTTCGGTCTGCCACCAGTGATCGATCACCGGCACCTTCAACTGCTGTTCGGCCCATTCCACCGTCGGCGGATCGGCACGCTCGCCCGCCAGAAACAGCGTGCGGAATTTCGACAGGTCGTATTTGTGGATGAACTCGCCGTTCGGATCTTCCTTCTTGATGGCGCGAAACGCTGTCGGCGCGGTGAAGAACGCAACCGCATTATGCTGCGCGATCACGCGCCAGAACGCACCGGCGTCCGGCGTGCCGATGGGCTTGCCTTCGTACATGATCGATGTCGCGCCATGAAACAACGGCGCATAGATGATGTAGCTGTGGCCAACCACCCAGCCGATGTCGGAGCCGCACCACCACACCTCGCCCGGCTTGACGCCGTAGAGATTGAACATCGACCATTTCAGCGCGACCAGATGCCCGCCATTGTCGCGCACCACGCCCTTGGGTTTTCCAGTGGTGCCCGACGTATAGAGAATATAGAGCGGATCGGTCGCCAGCACCGGCACGCAAGGCGCGGACTTCTTTGCCTTGATCGCCGCGTCGCGCAACTCGTTCCAGTCGTGATCGCGACCGGAAATGAGATCGCAGGTCTGCTGCGGCCGTTGCAGAACGATGCAGGCTTGCGGCTTGATGCTGGACAGCCTGATCGCCTCATCGAGCAGCGGCTTGTACTGCACGATGCGGCCGGGTTCGAGGCCACAGCTTGCGGAGAGAATGAGTTTCGGCTCGGCGTCCTCGATCCGGGTGGCGAGTTCTTTCGCCGCGAAGCCGCCGAACACCACGGAATGAATCGCACCGATCCGCGCGCAGGCCAGCATCGCCACCATCGCCTGCGGCACCATCGGCATATAGAGAATGACGCGGTCGCCTTTGACCACGCCGAAATCCTGCATCACCGCGGCGAGGGTCTGCACCTCGTGCAGCATTTCGGCATAGGTAAATTTGGTGACGGTATTCGTCAGCGGCGAATCGTGAATCAGCGCGGTCTGGTTGGCGCGGCCGCCCGCGACATGGCGATCCAGCGCGTTATAGCAAGTATTGACCACGGCGCCGGTGAACCAGCGGCCATAGAGGCCCTGCGACGGATCGAATACCTTCTTCGCAGGCTCGATCCAGTCAATCTCGCGCGCCGCATCTGCCCAGAACCCTTCCGGATCGCGCAGCGAACGCGCATGGGCTTCGGCATAACGGCTGTTGGAAATGGTGGTCATCGAGCGATCTCCCGGAAATCATAACCTAGCGTATTTTTGCTGTTTGTTGACACCAGCATTGTCACGCCTGATGCCCGCAATTCAAGCGGCAACGGCTGCGACATTATGATGATAGCGATGCCGGAAATTTATTTCTTGAGCGGCAAATGCGCGCCGAGGCGCTCGATCTCGCTGAACAGACTCTTGCGATTGGCCCGCGCGATCTCAAAGTCCGGCTTGAGCTTCAAAGCAGCGTCGAAATCCGACAGCGCCCGCCGCCGGTCGCCCTTGGCACGCCAGGCCATGCCACGGCTGTTGAGCGCTTCGGCATAGGCCGGTTCGACCTTCAGCGCCGCGTCGTAATCGGCGATGGCGCGATCGAGGTCGCCCTTGATATTAAAACCGTCACCGCGCGCCAGCAGCGTTTTCGCATCCAACGCCTTTGCGGCCTGATCCGGCTTGCAGACGCTCATGGTGGTGACGCTGGTGCCGACGGGCCGGCCGAGAATAGCGGACAGATCCTGACACTTGCCGCCGTTACAGAACCGCCACTCGCCTGCGAGGCCTGAATTTCCGAGGGCAACTTCCGGCAACACCGGCAAGTGCGGCTTCCAGCGAAACCAGCCATCCTTAAGGAGGGCTTCGGGCGGCGGCTCCATGCCCGCGCCCGAACCCTTGACGCGGGCCTCGACGATTTCGAGTCCCTGCGGCGTGACGCGCCAGTCCTCCTGCCATTCGATCTTCTCGATCGAATGGGTCCAGGCCAGCATGAACGCCGCAACCGACAGCGATTTGACGACACCGGCTGACGCGAGGCAGAGACTCACGGCATCACCTCAACGACGGCATCAGGCGGCGGCGGCGACAGCCGCCGGCTTCTTGCGCCACTGCCAGAACACAACGAGGATGGCGACGATAAAGCCGACCCAGTCGCTGTAGTGGAATTCACCGAGCAGGCAGCCCGCTGCAACGAACGCGACGATGCGCTCGGTGACCGTCATGCGCGTGAACAGGAATCCGATGGCGACCATGCCGAACAGGCCGACGGCGACCAGCGCCTTGACGAAGGCATAGACCACCGCACCGTAGAAACCGAATTGCAGCTGCATCGGATCGCCCTGCTGCAACATCAGCGCCGGCGAATAGACCGCGATGAACGGAATCACATAGCCCGCGAGCGCGATACGCATCGCCTCCCAGCCGATCTTGTCCGGACTTTCCTTGGCAATCGGCGCGGCGGCCAGTGCTGCGAGCGCCACCGGCGGCGAGAGGTCGGCCATGATCCCGTAGTAGAACGCAAACATGTGGCTGATAATCAGCGGCACGCCGAGCTTGGCGAGCGCAGGTGCAGCCAGCGCCGCCACGATAATGTAGGTCGGAATCGTCGGAATGCCGGTGCCGAGCACGATCGACAGCAGCATGGTCATGATCAGCGCGAGAAACAGGCTCTTCTCGCCGAGACCGATCACCCAGCTTCCGAAGATGGTGCCGACGCCGGTTTGCGTCATCATGCCGATGATGGTGCCGACGATGGCGCAGGCCATGCCGACGGCGAGCGCGGATTTCGAGCTGACCGCAAGAGAATCGCGGCAGGCGGCAAGCGTGGCGCGGCCTCCTTGCGTGATGGCAGCCATTGCCACCAGCGCTGCGACGATGGCCGCGATGTAGCGGACGTCGACACCGGTGCCGTTGCGGAACAGCGATCCGGTAATCAGCGCAAGACCGACCCAGAAAATGTAACGCAGCGCGTTGTTCGAGAATCCTGCGACAATGCTGGCGCCGAGGATCAGCGCGACTGTCAGCGCAAGACCCATCGTGCCTGCGTAGAGCGGCGTGAAGCCTTCGAACAGCATGAACACGAGGGCTGCGAGCGGCAGCACAAGAAACCAGCCGTTGGTCAGCGCCTTCAGCGCGCTCGGAATTTCATCCTTCTTCATGCCGGTAAGGCCGTACTTGCCGGCTTCGAGATGCACCATCCAGAATGCCGAGGCGAAATACAGAACCGCCGGGATCACAGCGGCTTTCACGATTACCGAGTAATCGACACCCAGCGTTTCGGCCATGATGAACGCAACCGCGCCCATCACCGGCGGCATGATCTGTCCGCCCATCGAGGCGGTGGCCTCGACACCGGCCGCGAAGGCGCGGCGGTAGCCGAACCGGATCATCAGCGGAATCGTGAACTGGCCGACGGTGACGACGTTGGCAACGCCGGAGCCGGAGATCGTGCCCATCATGCCGCTCGCAACGACTGCGACCTTTGCAGGACCGCCACGGGTGCCGCCGAACAGGCCGAGCGAAACGTCGGTGAACAGCTTGATCATGCCGGCGCGCTCAAGGAACGAGCCGAACAGGATGAACAGGAAGATGTAGGTCGCCGACACGTAGATCGGCACGCCATAGAAACCTTCGGTGCCGTAGGCGAGATGGGTGACGATCTGATCGAACGCGTAACCGCGATGATTGAACGGCGCCGGCAGGTACTGGCCGAAGAACCAATAGAGCAGACACACCCCGCACATCAGGGGAAGCGCCTTGCCCATCATTCGCCGCACGCCCTCGAAAATCAGGATACCGAGGATGGTGCCGACCACCAGATCGAGAGTCGTCGGATCGCCATCGCGCTGGATCAGTTCGGCATAGAACAGATACTGATAGAGGCCGCAGAAAAATCCGACGGCGCCGATGGCCCAGCCCAGCGCACGCTGCGCATTGGTCTTGGCGGTAAAGTTCGCGATCAGGCCGAAGGTCAGCAGCAGCAGGAAGCCGACATGGATTCCGCGCACCGCCTGGCTCGGCAGGAAGTTCCACGCCGCGATGACAAGCTGAAACACCGCAAAGGCTATTCCGATCGCATAAGCCAGATGGCCCCACACCCCCGGACCGAATCCCTCCGGAAATCCGTGCTCGAAATTATCGAGTTCGACTGCGACTTTTTCCTCAGTGCCGTGCTCGTGCAACATGGTCCCTGTCCCCTGGTCGTATTCAGCCGCGCTCAAGCGGGCTCATCGCTGTGACTTATCGACGTTTCACGTCCGGTTGCACCGGCTTCGGCTTTTTGTCGGTGAAAGGCAGCATGCCCGGCGCGAAGCCGGGCATGTTGCCGATTTTTCAATGAAGCATCAGGCGTCGCCTGCGCTGTTACTTGATCAGGCCTTTTTCCTTGTAGAACTTGATCGCGCCGGGATGCAGCGGCGCCGGGCTGCCCATGGCTGCCGTCTCAAGCTTGATCTCCTTGCCTGCGACGTGGGAGTTCGCGAGTTCCGGCAAGGACTCGTAAATGAGCTTGGTCATCTTGTAGGCCAGATCGTCCGACACCGCGGAACTGGTGACGAGATAGTTCACGACCGCAGCCGTCGGCACGTCTTCCTTCTGGCCGGTATAGGTGTTGGCCGGAATGACAACCGAAATGAACGGCGGTCCGATCTTGTCGACGGTGGCCTTCGGCACCGACACGACATTGATCTGGGTCGAGCTGGACAGATCCTTCAGCGAAGCAACGCCGAGACCCGCCGACTGCAACGTGGCGTTGAGCTGACGATTCTTCATCAGGTCGACGGATTCGGCAAACGGCAGATACTCGACCTTGCCGAGATCCTTGTATTCCATTCCTGCGGCCTTGAGGATCGCGCGGGAATTCAGTTCGGTGCCCGATTTCGGCGCGCCGACCGAGAGCGTCTTGCCCTTGAGATCGGCGAGCGTCTTGATGCCGCTGTCGGCGGTGGCGACGATCTGGATGTAGTTCGGATAGATCGCGCCGATGGTGCGCAGCTTGGTGAGCTTTGACTTGAAGCCGGCTTCCGCGTCGCCTTCAACGGCAGCCTTCAGCGAGTCGCCGAGGGTAAACGCCAGTTCGCCGCGGCCCTGCTCGATCAGGTTGAGGTTTTCGACAGACGCCTTAGTTGCCTGCACCTGCGTCTTCACGCCGGGGATCTTGTCGCCGTAGATTTTTCCGATGGCGACACCCAGCGGATAATAAACGCCGGACGTACCGCCGGTGAGAATGTTGATGAACTGCTGGGCATGCGCGCCAGGCGCGATCATTGCAGATGCGGAAATAACGGCGGCGGCTAGTAGCGTCTTTTTCATTATCAAAGTCCTCAACGGAATCTGGCGGAAGGGTGAACCAACGGCGTCACGGTGAACTCCCTTCGCGGGTAAGAGTCAATGTTCGCTATGCGAAATTTCGCTGGTATATTTGGTTCCATCATCGTCTTCCGTCCGTTCGACAGAATAGTTGCGCTGCACAATAGTCAACGTGCGAAGCATCCTCTAATAATCGCGCCTCTAAATACGCGCTGGTCTTCGACCATCCCGCACCGACCAATTCAGAAAAGTCCTTTACCTAAGGGAATACCTCACAGGAGACGTCCACCTCATGTCCAAACGACCCGATTCCGCGCAGCCGCTTTCAATGTCGCGCATCAGCCGCCGCTCCGTTCTCGCAGGCGGCGCCGCATTTGCCGCAACGCCTTTCCTGAGCCGCACGTCCATGGCCGCCGACTGGCCGACCCATCCCGTCAAGTTTGTCGTGCCCTTCTCCGCAGGCGGCACCACCGACATTCTCGGCCGCCTTGTCGCGCAGAAACTTTCGGAAGAATACGGCCAGCAGTTCATCGTCGAGAACAAGCCCGGCGCAGGCGGCAACATCGCCGCTGACTTTGTCGCCAAGTCCGATCCCGATGGTTACACTTTCATTGTCGGCACACCCGGCACTCATGCGATCAACAAGTATGTTCAGAAGAACATGCCCTACGATCCGATCAAGGACATCCAGCCGGTCACCATCATCGCGCGCGTGCCGAACCTGATGTCGGTCAATCCGGACGTGCCGGCGAAGTCCGTCGCCGAATTCATCGCGCTGGCGAAATCGAAGCCCGGCCAGTTGTTCTACGGCACGCCGGGACTCGGCAGCACGGCGCACCTGTCGACCGAACTGTTCAAATCGATGACCGGCATCGACATCGTTCACGTTCCTTACAAGGGCAGCGCACCGGCGCTGACCGATCTCGTGGCGGGCCGCGTTCACGTCATGATCGACAACCTGCCCGCCGTGCTTCCGTTCGCCGAGAACGGCAACGTGCGGCCGCTTGCGGTCTCCACCGCCGAGCGCTGGCCGTTGCTGCCGAACATTCCCCCGATCGGCGAAACCGTGAAGGGCTATGACGCGGCATCGTGGTTTACCGTGGCTGCACCCGCCAAGGTGTCGAAGGACATCGTGATGAAGCTCAACAAGAGCATCATCAAGTACATCAAATCGCCCGAGGGGATCGAACGCATCCGCAAGCTCGGCGGCGAGCCGATCGGCAACACGCCTGAGGAAATGCAGGCGTTCGTCATCGCCGAGACAGAGAAGTGGGGCAAGGTCGCCGAATTCGCCAAGATCCAGCCCCAGTAACGATCTATCCCGGACGCTGCGGACATCGATCCGCCGTGGCGTCCGGGAACATTTCAGCCGGCCGTGTTATTGTCGAGGTTATGGCGCAACCGAACCCAGCAGACGCTGTCAGGCGACCCCGGCTCCTCTGGCTGACTTTCGTCGGCACTGGTTTTGCCGCGCTGATCGCTGCCGGCGCATTCCTGTTCTCCTACAAAATAGAACCGCCGCCGGACAATGCGCGGGTTATCGCCGACGAACAGCGACTGACCTATGCGAGCACGCCGTGCGTGGTGTTCAACAAGATCGACCGCGAACTGATCGCCAACCGCGAGCAGATCAGCGATCCGTCGAAACCGCTTCAGCTGTTTTCCTATGCCAGCGAGAAAACCATCGCCGACATCAAGGCAGACAAGAAATGGACCCGCGACAAGGCCTGCGACTACGTGACGGGGTTCGACCAGATCGTCACGGTCTGGATGCGCCTGATCGGACATCGCTCCCGCTGGACCGACCAAGGACAGTGGCGCTGGTAGCAATGGCGCTGGTCGCAAATCCCTGTTCAAGCCGCTTGGGTTAAACCACATTCCCGCTTCAACTCGCGGGCCGGGCAGTCCAATACTAGCGAAGCCATTCCGGGGAATCCTGCCTTGAACACGACGACCGACAAGCCCGCCAAACGATCCCTGTTCTCGGCCGACGGCATCGCCGCGCCGCTGCGACATCCGGCGTTCCGGCGGATCTGGATGGCGAGCCTGCTCACCAATCTCGGGCTGATGATCAATGGCGTGGGCGCGGCCTGGGCCATGACCCAGATGACCTCCTCGGCCAGCATGGTCGCGCTGGTCCAGACCGCTTTGATGCTGCCGATCATGCTGCTGTCGCTGGCGGCCGGCGCCATCGCCGATATGTACGACCGCCGCATCGTCGGCCTCATCGCGCTGGCGCTCGGACTGACCGGCGGGCTGACGCTTGCCGCCCTCGCCTATCTCAACCTCATTACACCCAACAGCCTCTTGCTGTTTTGTTTTATGATCGGCAGCGGCATGGCGCTGTTCGGACCGGCGTGGCAGGCCTCGGTCAGCGAACAGGTTCCGGCCGAGACGCTTCCCTCCGCGGTGGCGCTGAACGGCATCAGCTACAACATCGCACGCAGTTTCGGTCCGGCGCTCGGCGGCATCATTGTCGCAGCGGCAGGCGCGGTGGCGGCCTTCATCTGTAATGTGCTGCTTTATATTCCGCTGATCGTCGTGCTTTATCTTTGGCAGCGGACCCTCGAGCCGTCACGGCTCCCGCCCGAACGGCTACGCCGCGCCGTGGTGTCCGGCGTTCGCTACATCGTTCACTCGCCCGCCATCCGTATCGTGCTGTACCGGACACTGGTGACCGGCATCGCCGGTGGCTCCGTGCTGGCGCTGCTGCCACTGGTGGCGCGCGACATCCTGCATGGCGGCGCACAGACCTACGGCATTATGCTCGGCTGTTTCGGCATGGGCGGCGTGCTCGGCGCGCTCAACATTTCCAGCGTGCGCACTCACCTGAGCGGCGAACAGGCCGTGCGGCTTTGCGCGCTAACCATGGGGCTTGCGATCGGCGTCCTCGCGCTCAGTCATTGGCCGGCGCTGACCGGGGCTGCGCTGGTGGTGGCCGGCGCGTCGTGGATGATCGCGGTCACGCTGTTCAACATCGGCGTGCAGTTGTCGACGCCGCGCTGGGTCGCAGGCCGCGCCCTCGCCGCCTATCAGGCGGCGATTGCCGGCGGCGTCGCAATCGGAAGCTGGCTGTGGGGCTTCGTCGCCAACGGCATCGGTGTCGACAAGGCGCTGCTGATCGCCGCGACCGTAATGTTCGTCTCGCCTGTGCTCGCGATCTGGCTGCGGATGCCCTCGACCGAAGGAGCGAACAACGACGCCGTCGACGCACTTGAAGAGCCGGAGGTGAACCTTTCGATCTCGCAACGCAGCGGACCCATCGTGGTCGAGATCGAATACCGCGTGAACCAACAGAAAGCCCGCGCCTTCTACACCACGATGCTGCAGCTTCAGGCTATTCGCCAGCGCAACGGCGCCTACGACTGGTCGATCGCCCGCGACATCGCCGACCCGGAACTATGGATCGAGCGCTATCACTGTCCGACCTGGCTGGACTATCTGCGGCAGCGCAACCGTTCAACCCAGTCCGAGCGCGAGGTTCAGCTCAAGGCCATCGCGTTTCATCTGGGACCGGAACCGATCAAGGTTCACCGGATGCTGGAACGGCCGCTGGGATCGGTGCGGTGGAAAGACGAGACCCCGGATCGCAGCAAGGCGAACGAGGTGCCGATCGAGACGCCAGCCAGCAGCGGCGTGTGAGCTGCTCTGAGATCATTATGCATTGTGTTTGCAGGCGGTAGCGGCGTCATTGCGGGCGAAGCGAGCAATCCAGCTTGGGAAGCAAGGATTGGATTGCTTCGTCGCAAGTGCTCATCGCAATGACGAGTGGACCTCAGTCCTGCGGCGACGGCGATGTGGCTTCGTGCCAGCGGTTCGCGCGCTCGAACATGCGCCAGTGGATCGCCTCGGTTTCTGCGAACTTCTCCGCGCTCAACCATGGCTTCAGCGCCTTGAGTGTCTTCTCCCACTCGGCACGATCCGGCTTCGGGACGTCACCGAACAACTTCGACAACTCACTCGAAACAATGCCTTTCGGCGAAACAATTTTGTTCATGATCGTCGCCCCGCACGCGAACGCCACAGTCACGCAAGCTTCATATTTGAAACGATCTCGTAGCGTGAAGCGAGAATGATTCGAAAGTGAGTTCGAAACGCCTGTTGATAACTCGATTCAGTCAGCCTTACTGACGGATTGAGTCCGCGATGAGTCGAAGCGATGCTGGATTTGCGGTCCGCTGCGGGAACCGGGCAAGTCTGCGATCATGGCAGCTATGATTCGGGCCGCGCCGCTTCGCGCGGCTATATCCGGTGAAGAGATTTCAGAAGCAGGTACAAGACCATGATTGATTTCACCGCACTGATGGGAAGCATGTCCACCGACGGCGCGACCAACTCCGTCACCGCGACGGAAGACTGGCTTCAGGGCCGCACCATTTACGGCGGCCTGTCCGCCGCCTTCTGCCTCGAAAGCGTGGCGCGGCAATTCGACGACCTCCCGCCGTTGCGCTCCGCACAATTTTCCTTCGTCGGACCTGCCGCCGGCACCGTGATGATCCGCCCCTCCCTGCTGCGCAAAGGCAAATCGACGGTGTTCGCCGGTGTCGAACTGTTCGGTGAAGCCGGCCTGGCGACCCGAGGGACGCTTTGCTACGGCACCGCACGCGCCTCGGCGGTCGGATACAGCAGTCTGGCTGCGCCGACCGTTCCCGCGCCGGAGACCTGTCCGCCGTTTTTCCGCAAAATTCCGGGGCTGAATTTCATCCAGCATTTCGAGGGGCGTTTCGCCGGCGGCAATCCGCCGTTCAGCCAGGGCCAGCATCCGAATTTTTCGATCTGGCTGCGCCATCAGGATCCGGCCAAGCCCGCATCGATCGCAGCCCTGGTGGCGCTGACTGACGCGCCTCCCCCCGCCGCACTGGTGCTGTTCGAACGGCCGGGACCGATCAGCACCATGACATGGGCCATCGATCTGCTGACCGACCGCATTGAGACGAGGGATGGCTGGTGGCTGTTGCAAACCAAGGCCGAGAACGTCGTGGGCGGCTATTCCAGCCAGTCCACCACTCTGTGGAATGCCGATTTACAGCCGGTGCTGGTGAGCCGGCAAAACGTGGCGGTGTTTATGTGAAATATCTGGGGCGGACGGCATCATTCATGGCCGCTGCGGCAATCGCGGCGACGTTGTCGTCTGCAGCCCTTGCCCAGACACCGCAGCAGATGGCGGAGTATCGCCAAAAGCTTGCGGCCTACACTGCCATCCGCCAGCAGTTCGATGACGAAGCCTCCGGCTACTGGACCGCGATCGGCGACAAGCGGCGCGCGCGCAATGCTAAACGCCGCAGCAATGAAACCATCGTCGCCGAGGACTACGTCCTGACCCAGCCGCCGCTCTATGCGGGTCCGCCGAAGCCTGTCGATCCGTCCGCGCCCGAGACGCCCCGCAAGCCGCGCGCCCCGCTTCCCGTGGTGGCGGATTTCCTGGCGAATGCGAAAGAGCATTTCCAGTTCACGCCGCACAAACCCGCCACCGAGATCGACTACAAACGCGCCTATGCCCGCGTCGCATCGAGTTACGGCCTGACCCGCGATCAGGCGGTGCGGATTTATAGTTTCGAATCCGGCGGCAACGGCAAATACGACGTGCAGGCCGGGCTGGAAGGCAACCGGCCCGGCGCCCGCGCGATCTCCACCGCACTCGGCTACAATCAGCTCCTGACCACCAACACCATCGGTCTTCTCACCGAACATGGCGGCGTCATTCTCAAGGCCTTGCACGAGAAAGCCCAGCAGGCCAGCGGAGCGCAAAAGGCCGAGTTGCAGCGCAAGACCGCCATCGTCCAGCAAATGGTCGCGTTCTGCAAAACCGTGCCGAACCAATGGAGCGCGCATGAAAAGCTCGGCGTCACCCCGCGCGGCATCGCGGTTCACGCGCTCAATCTCGATGTCGATGTCGGTCCGTTGCTGCAGACGCTGAAGCTGATGGACTCGGTGGTTTTCGCCAAGCGCAAGGGCTACACCGCGCCGCTCAGTGCCGCCGAACTAGAGATGATGAACCTGACCGGCGACGGCAACGGGTTCGATATGGTGTCTATGCCGCAGGCGATGCGCGCCGTGGTGCCGACGTCGAATTTCTTCCAGCGCAACGGTTACGAGCGCAATCCGGTGGCGATCCGCAACAACACCGTGTCGAAGCTTCTGGCGGCGACAAATGCCCGGATGGACAACCAGATCAACCTTCAGGGCGCGAAGGATCTCGCCGCGGGGTTTTAGTTTGCAACCGTTATTGCGAGCGAAGCGAAGCAATCCACACGTGGAATAAGCGAGGACTGGATTGCTTCGTCGCTGCGCTCCTCGCAATGACGAGTTTCAGCGTCGGTCAATGCCCCGCCTATGCGGTCTACACCTACACCCCGTCCAGAATAATGACCGTCGGCTTTTTCGGCAGCGTGTCGCGCGAAATCGAGAACGACCGCTCGGGCCGGAGATCCATTTCGAACTGCCCGTTCATCCGCGCCACGAAGTCACTGAGCGGCGTGGCGAAACGATGCATCGGCAGCACCACCGACGAGCGCAGCCGCCGCGTGATCTCCGATATGCCGTCCAGCGACATCGTGAACGTGCCGTCAATCGGCACCATTACAATATCGAGGCGGCCGATGGCGGCATAATGCGTCTCGTCGAGCGGATGATGCAGATGGCCGAGATGGCCGATGCATAGACCCGCCACCTCGAAGATGAAAATTGAATTGCCGTCTTTCTGCATCACGCTATCCGGCCCGGATCGCCAGCCGCCGCGAATGTCGGTCGGCACGTTGCGGATCAACGCATCGCCGATGACCAGTGCGTGCCGCGCCGGGCCCTCGCCATCGTTCCAGCCACGCAACACGTGAGCAATGCGCGGGTCGGGATTGAGCGTGTAGTGCGACGAATGCGCCCGGTTCATCGTCACCACATCGGGCACCTTGCCTGCGGTGTAGACGCCGCTGAAGTCGGTGGCGATGGTCACGTTGCGAGGCGTCTCGATGATGTAGGTCGCGTGGCCGGCATAGGTGATCGTCACCTCGCTCCTTTCGGCTGCGGCGCGCGACAGGCTGACGAACATTACCCGCGGAATCGATTGCGCGATCGCAAGACACTCGCTCGGCGGCGGCTTGTCCTGCGCAGCCGCAGACGCGACCGGCAGCCAGAGCACGACACATCCGGCGATCCACTTCATGCGGCCCTCTCGGAAGAGTTACGCAGGAAGCAGATCACACTCGCTGGGGATAGGAAAGACTCAGATCGCGGTGAAGTCGCCGTGGCGGCCGAGGCCGCTCGAAAAGCGTGCCGCGCCGGCCGCTCCTTCCTTGAAATGCGCTTCGACGCCGTTGATCCACTCACGCCGCAGCGCCTCCCGCACCGGCACGCCATACGTTTCAATGACGGAGCGGCGGTCGGCGCGAACGGCGGCCTGCGGAAACCGCGCAATCTCGCGCGCCATGGTTTCAGCCGCAACCCGCGCGCCGCCGGGTGCGACCACCTGCTCGCACATCCCGATGCGCAAAGCTTCATCCGCCGGAACCTTGCGACCGGTGAGAATGATTTCCATTGCGCGGCCCTGACCGACCAATCTTGCCAGGCGCACGCTCCCGCCATCGAGCAGCGGAATACCCCATCGCCGGCAATAGACGCCGAAGTAGGCGGTATCCGCCATCACGCGAATGTCGCACCACAACGCCAGCTCCATACCACCGGCAACAGCCGGTCCTTCGACCGCGGCGATCACCGGCTTCGACAGTTCAAGCCGCGTCGGGCCGAGCGGCCCGCGCGGAGCGGAATTCGCGCCGGTTGGAAACGCCAATCCGTCCACCACATCGCGCTGGA
>CALRLJ020000045.1:0-14192 GCA_943368635.1 Sediminibacterium ginsengisoli
GGGTCTTTGTCAATGATGCATTTTTTAACAGTTTGATAAGACTTACATTTTTGCTTCCGAGCGGGGCAAAAAATACCTCTCGAAGGCCCTCATCCCTCACACCACCGCATTGCTTGGCGTCGGGCGATCGTGAATCTGTTGCCCGAACAGTGAGCCGACCAGTTCGACCACGGTGCGCGCGGTGAGGCCGCGGTTGTCCAGAAACGGATTGAGTTCGACCAGATCGAGCGAGCGCACCAGACCTGAATCCTGCAGCATCTCCATCACCAGATGCGCCTCGCGATAGGTCGCCCCTCCCGACACTGTCGTTCCGACGCCGGGCGCGGACACCGGATCGAGAAAGTCCACATCGAGGCTGACATGCAGAACGCCGTTACGTTCCGTCACCCGCTCGATGAACTCGCGCATCAGCACGCTGACGCCGAACTCGTCGATCCGGCGCATGTCGGCGATCCAGACATCGCGCTGACCCAACAATTCCTTTTCGCGCTTATCCACCGAGCGCAGGCCGAACAGACCCAACTGACGCGGCGCGATGGACGAACGCTCCTCGCCCGGCAACAGAACGTCCAGCCCCGGTTCACCGCACAGAAACGCGCCAGACATGCCGTGCATGTTGCCGGTGATCGTCGTCGCGGGCGTGTTGTAATCGGCGTGGGCATCGAGCCAGAGCACAAACAGCTCACGCTCCTGTTCGTGCCAGTGGCGCGCGACGCCATTGACCGAGCCCATCGACAGCGAATGATCGCCGCCGAGAAAAACCGGGATCGCGCCCGACTTCGCCATGGCGTAGGCACGCTTGCTGGTCTCGCCGGTCCAAGCCTTGATTTCGCGGTAGTGTTTTGCGTTCGGCGGCGGCGTTTCATCGCTGAACGCGAGTTCGCGCGGCGAGATATCGCCGTGATCTTCGACCTTGAAGTCGAGGCTTTCCAGTAAGGCTGCGATGCCCGCCGTGCGCAGCGCCGCAGGGCCCATCAGCGCGCCCTTCTGCGACGCGCCAACTTCGATGGGCACACCGAGCAGCGCAATTTTTGTCGGATAGGAATTTGAATCAGCGGTCACGAACAACCTCGCATCAGGTAAGCGATGGAGACGGAACTCTGCGGCATCCTATCTGGATTCGCGCGCACGGCGATACGTGCTGGAAACCGTGGTGCTGCATTGGGAACATAACGGCTTCGTGACCGTTGCCATTTTTTAACAGGAGAATCTGATGGCTGACGGCGGCGGAAGCGGTGGAATTGGAATACTGGGTGTAATCGTGGGCGCAGCGATCGTTCTCGGCATTGGTTTCTTTTTTCTGCAGGGCGGAATGAAGGGCGGCAAACCAGCCGGGCCGAGCGTCACGATTACAGCTCCGGCCAGCAAGTAACAAAAGCAAAAAGCCCCGGATTGCTCCGGGGCTTTTGTGTTCTGTATTCAGAGAAAGGCTCAGTAGCGATAGTGATCGCTTTTGAACGGGCCTTCCTGCTTCACGCCGATATAGTCGGCCTGATCCTTGCGCAGCTCGGTGAGCTTGACGCCGATCTTGGCCAAGTGCAAACGCGCGACCTTCTCGTCGAGCGACTTCGGCAGCACGTACACTTCCTTCTTGTACTTGGCGTCCTTGTTGTTGGCGAACAGTTCGATCTGCGCCAGCGTCTGGTTGGTGAACGACGCCGACATCACGAACGACGGATGGCCCATCGCGTTGCCGAGGTTCACCAGGCGACCTTCCGACAGCATGATGATGCGGTGACCGTCCGGGAAGGTGATTTCATCCACCTGCGGCTTGATGTTGTCCCACTTCAGGTTCTTCAGGCTTGCGATCTGGATCTCGTTGTCGAAGTGACCGATGTTGCAGACGATGGCCCGATCCTTCATCGCGCGCATGTGTTCGATGGTGATGATGTCCTTGTTGCCGGTCGCGGTGACGAAGATGTCGGCCTGTGGGGCTGCGTCTTCCATGGTCACGACCTGATAGCCTTCCATCGCCGCCTGCAGCGCGCAGATCGGATCGACTTCGGAGACCATCACGCGGCAACCGGCCTGACGCAATGACGCCGCCGAACCCTTGCCGACATCGCCGAAGCCCGCAACCATCGCGACCTTGCCCGACATCATGACGTCAGTGCCGCGGCGAATGCCGTCGACCAGCGATTCACGGCAGCCATAAAGGTTGTCGAACTTCGACTTGGTGACCGAGTCGTTGACGTTAATGGCGGGCCACAGCAGCGTGCCGGCCTTCTGCATGTCGTACAGGCGATGCACGCCCGTGGTGGTCTCTTCCGACACGCCCATGATGCTCTTGGCCATTTCGGCAAAATAGCCCTTCGGCTTTTCCTTGAGCTGCTTCTTCAGGAGCGCGAAGAAGATCACTTCCTCATCGGAGCCGGGCTTGTCCAGGAATGCGGTGTCGCCGTTCTCGGCACGCAGGCCGAGATGCACGTACATGGTGGCGTCGCCGCCGTCGTCGAGAATCATGTTCGGGAAGCCGCCGCCATGCCAGTCGAACATGCGGGCGGTGTACTCCCAATACTGTTCGAGGCTCTCGCCCTTGACGGCGAACACTGGAATGCCGGCCGCGGCGATGGCAGCAGCGGCGTGATCCTGCGTCGAATAGATGTTGCACGAGACCCAGCGCACGTCGGCGCCGAGAGCTGCGAGTGTCTCGATCAGCACGCCGGTCTGAATGGTCATGTGCAGCGAGCCTGCGATGCGCGCGCCCTTCAACGGCTGCTTGGGGCCGTATTCTTCGCGCGTCGCCATCAGGCCGGGCATTTCGGTCTCGGCCAGCGAGAGTTCCTTGCGGCCGAAATCGGCGAGGCCGATGTCTGCGACGATGTAATCGTTGAAGCCTGCGGGGGCTTTGGTCATGTTCAACTATCCTGCATGAGTGCTTGGTTGCGCATGTTGCGCGTGAATTCCGTTTCTTGATCCCTCCCCTTGTGGGGAGGGTGGCGCATCGGAGCGAAGCGAACGATGCGTCGGGTGGAGGTGATTGCTTGTACGAAAGCCCCCACCCCGGCATCCGCTTCGCTCGGCCGACCCTCCCCAAAGGGGGAGGGAGAACTCGGCCTTCGCGTTAACTTAAACCGCCTTCTTGAGCGTGTCGGCGAGATCGGTCTTTTCCCACGAGAAGCCGCCGTCGGCGTCCGGGGTGCGGCCGAAGTGGCCGTAAGCCGCCGTGCGCGCGTAGATCGGCTTGTTGAGGTCGAGGTGCTTGCGGATGCCGCGCGGCGTCAGATCCATCGACTCGGCAACGGCCTTCTCAATCTTGTCGTCGGAGACTTTGCCGGTGCCGTGGGTGTCGATGTAGATCGACAGCGGACGCGCAACGCCGATGGCGTAAGCAAGCTGCAGCGTGCAGCGATCAGCCAGACCGGCAGCAACGACGTTCTTGGCGACATATCGCGCGGCATAAGCCGCCGAACGGTCGACCTTGGTGGAGTCCTTGCCGGAGAACGCGCCGCCGCCATGCGGAGCCGCACCGCCGTAGGTGTCGACGATGATCTTGCGGCCGGTGAGGCCCGCGTCGCCATCGGGACCGCCGATGAAGAACTTGCCCGTCGGGTTGATGTGCCAGATGGTCTTGTCGCTGATCCAGCCTTCCGGCAGCGCCTTGCGCACGTAAGGCTCGACGCGCTCGCGCACTTGGTTCGAGGTCATGTCCTCGACGAGATGCTGATGCGACACCACGATCTCGCGCACGCCGACCGGCTTGCCGTTTTCGTACTGCACGGTGACCTGGCTCTTGGAGTCAGGACCGAGCACCTTCTCGACGCCCGAGTGACGGGCTTCCGAAATCAGGCGCAGAATCTTGTGCGCGTAATGGATCGGCGCCGGCATCAGTTCCGGCGTCTCGTTGGTGGCGTAACCGAACATGATGCCCTGATCGCCCGCGCCCTCTTCCTTGTTGGTGCCGGGCTGCAAGGCATCGACGCCCTGCGCGATGTCGGCCGACTGCGGATGCAGCAGTATCTCGATGTCGGCGTTCTTCCAGTGGAAGCCGTCCTGCTCGTAGCCGATGTCCTTGATCGCAGCGCGCACCACGGCTTCGATGTGATCGTTGGTGACGCTCGACGGTCCGCGCGTTTCGCCCGCGATCACCACCTTGTTGGTGGTGGCCAGCGTTTCGCACGCGGCGCGGATCGCCCACGGATCGATGCCCGCCTTGGGGCCTTCACGGAAAAACAGATCGACGATCTCGTCCGAAATCCGGTCGCAAACCTTGTCCGGATGACCCTCAGAAACCGATTCACTCGTGAACAGATAAGACGCGCGCATCAACCAATCCCTTCCAGATGGGCCGCGGTCGGCCCGTTTGAATTTTCAAGCTTTGGCCGGAGACCAAGGCTCATCTTCTCGTGACGTGTTTTCTTGACGCGAACCGGTGTCCACTTCGCTCGAAAACACTTTGAATTCGTTTCAATCGCGACGCCGTGAGATGACGTAGGATTCATCGTAAAACCAGAGACCGTTGTTCCTGCGCAGCACGTCCCTGGTGGCATCGAGGTAGCGGCCGCTTTGCGTGACTTCGTCCAAGCGGTCGTCTTCGACCTGAGCGACATACACCGCCGCGTTCCATGCTGCAAAGGCCGTTGAAGTCCCGATTGGGCCCATGACCTCGTTTGGTAAAGCTTCCATATCGTATCGGAAGATCGAGCGGTTATCCGCATAGGCATTAAAGTTAAGATCGCGCCCGGCCGATCCCAGCTCGTATTTCACCGCGCGGAGTAGCTCATGGCGGCTGACCGCGAAAGGATTTTCTCCCGGCCAAACCGACTGCACGATCTCCATTCCGGGATCGTGACCGTAGGAGTGAATCCCGATCAGCCGGCCGCCGGCGCGCAGCGCGCGGGCCAGAGGTGCGACGATCTTCTTGGCGCGGAAGTTTAGAGAAGATCTCGCCCGATACGGCTGGGAGGCGATCACCAGATCGAAATTGGCCTCGACCCGCCCGGCCCGTGGAATCATGGCATCGAGCAGGAAACGGTGGTCCTCGCGATAGATCACCAGCGCAATGGGGCGCTCATAGACCGGCATCCCCGAGCGCGCGCTGACGCTCGCGCGCCAGTTTTCCTCCAGAAACGACTGCAAATCGGCGATTTGGGTCTCGAATTCCCCCGACGACGAGCCTCGCAGCGCGACCTCGCGCCAGATCATGGCCGCTGCAGCGGTCGGCGATTTCGGCGCCAGCCACGGGGCTTCTGCATAATTCATGTTGGTCAGGACAAAGACGGTCGCCGGATGCTCGAACAGCCGGTCCGGCACCTTGTTCAGGGTCAGCCGAACGTCCTCAAGGCTGATTTCCTTGCCTGCAATATAGAACGGCATGTTGGGGAAACGGCTGTGCATCGCGCGCATCACCCGCGCGAGCACGGTCCCGTCGCCCACGCCCGCGTCAAAAACCCGCAATGCGGGCGGCCGTGGATGGATACTCCCCAACTCCAGCGCCACCCGGTCGGCGATCACTCGCTTTTCCGAGCAGGTGTGGACGAACAGCAGATATTTCTGCCGGTTCTCAAAAAAACGGAAATTACCGGTGGGGTCGCGCTTCTCGATCGGCGGCTCCGGCACGGTCACGACCGGCACGCCGTCGCCAAGGAAAGCCTGAATCCGCTCCAGCGTATCGACCGTAATGCGCTTGCCCTCGCGCAGCCGATGCACCAGCTTGCCGTCGTTCACCGCGCGGCGGCCGAACGTCGATTCCGCCATCCCTGCCTGCCGGCAGTATTCGGAGATCTGGGCCAGGAGCTGGTCGTTTTTCATCAGATCGGTGGGCAGGTTTCGAGTGGGCTGAAATTTGTGGGCAGAACGAATTTGCGCTCGATCTCCTACCACCATCTGCCCACGATTGAAACGAGGATTCCGGAAATTCCCGCCTTTATCTTTAGAGCCTTTAAAATGGCGACATCGGGCATCACCCAACCGTTGATACGTATCCACGCCGAAATGTGCGCCATCAGTTCAAAGCCGACATCATGCTCGTCAGATTTGCCGCATCGATTCTCTTCCTCAGTTTGCTGGCCTTCGGTGCAGCCGCCGATTCCATGACGCCGACCGGCAAATGGCTGGCCGAAGACATCGACGGCGGCGGCGTGATCGACCGGCTGCAAACGACGCTGGAAATTCGCGACGACGGCATCGTCACCGGCATGGGCGGCTGCAACCGCTATGCAGGCTCCGCGACAATCGATGGCAGCGCGATCAAGTTTCTGCCGATGGCCTCCACGCGGATGGCGTGTTCGGCGGCCGCGATGAGGCAGGAAGGCAAATTCCACAGCACGCTGGAGCGCGTCAGGAGCTGGCGCATCGATCAGGTGCAGCGAAAACTTCTGCTGCTCGACGGCCAGGGCTTCGATCTGATGCGCTTCAGCGAGATGGACTAGCGCAACGCGCGGTCTAGCCCCTGCAGTCCGGGCAAACGCCGCCGCCCCCCTGAATGATCCATTGGGCACGGATACTGGAGCAGCCTGCTCGCTTCCATCGCGGCTTTCGGTGGTTATGGGTCTCCGCCTTCGCGGGGGCGACATAGTGGGCGGGACGAATACTCGCCCCAAAAATTATTTCCCGGCGATGTCACATCCCGCCCCTGCTGCCTCGTCTTGATTGCGAAGGTGCAGAAACAACCCGGAAGCGGCGGCTATAAGTCCGCCGAAACCCGAGAATTTTCATGCACGTCCCATATCAACCGCCGCGGAATGCGGCCCCAACAGGAGACCATCATGAAGATCGTCGTTATCGGAGGTTCCGGCCTGATCGGATCGCGAGTCGTCACCCAGCTGCGCGCACGCGGCCATGAGGTTCTCGCGGCTTCGCCATCGACCGGCGTCAACACCGTCACCGGCGAAGGACTGCAGGACGCGTTTGCGGGCGCGGACGTGGTCATCGATGTGGCGAACTCGCCGTCGTTCGAGGCTTCTGCAGCGCTCGCATTCTTTGAAGCGGCGGGCCGCAATATTTTCGCGGCGGAGAAAGCCGCGGGCGTGAAGCTTCATGTCGCGCTGTCGGTGGTCGGCACCGAGCGCCTGCTCGAATTCGGATACTTCGGCGCCAAGCTGGCGCAGGAGCGCGCCATCGAGAATTCCGGCCAGCCCTACACCATCGTGCGCGCCACGCAGTTCTTCGAATTCGTCGGCGGCATCGCGCAGGAAGCAACGCAAGGTCAGACCGTCCGTGTTTCCCCCGCACACATCCAGCCGATGGCCGCCGACGATGTGGCCGCCGCGGTCGTCGACGCGGCCCTCGCTCCCGCGAAGGGCATGGTCGAGGTCGCCGGGCCGGAAACCTATCCTATGGATCAGTTGATCCGAAAATATCTGATCGCCAAGAATGACCGCAAGGAGGTCATCACCGATCCCGACGCACGCTATTTCGGAATCAGGCTCAACGATCGCTCGCTGACGCCGGATGCCGGTGCGCGTCTCGGCGCGATCACTTTCGATGAATGGCTGCGTCGCGATCAATCCACTGCTGCCGCGTAACCGCCTGCCAGATCCAACAGGAGATCAAAATGTTCAAGACACTTCTCTGCTCCGCCGCCATCGGACTTTTTCTGGTCGGCGGAACATCGGCCCACGATGCCGCCAACGACAAAGCCAAGGTCACGGTGGTTTTCGATCACGCGCTGCCGAACGTGAAGGGCAAGAGCATGAAGGGCGTACTGGTCGAGTACCAGCCCGGCGGCACCTCGCCCGCGCACACCCATCCCAACTCGGCCTTCATCTACGCCACCGTCCTGAAGGGCGCGATCCGCAGCAAGGTGAACGACGGGCCGGAGAAAATCTATCGTGCGGGTGAAAACTTCGCCGAGATGCCGGGCGACCGTCACGCCGTCAGCGCCAATGCCAGCAACACCGAACCCGCAAGCCTGCTTGCGGTGTTCGTGCTCGATAGCAGCGAGAAGGTTCTGACCACCGACATCAAATGACATCGGCCGATAATTGAATCAAACACAACTTAACTGGAGACAATCATGACCCCGAGAATTGCAGCCCCGTTCAAACTCGCCCCCGAAGCCATCAAGGCGATGACCGCGCTCGAAGTTGCCATCAAGAACAGCGGCCTCGAGCACAACCTTGTCGAGCTGGTCAAGTATCGTGCCTCGCAGATCAATGGCTGCGCGTTCTGCATTCATATGCATACGACAGACCTGCGCGCCCACGGCGAGACCGAAATGAGGCTTTACATGCTGACCGCATGGCGCGAATCTCCGCTTTACAGCGATCGCGAACGGGCGGCTCTTGCCTGGACGGAATCGCTGACGCTGCTGGCCGCCACCGGCGCACCGGACAGCGACTACGCGTTGCTCAAAAGCGAATTCACCGAGGCCGAACAGGTGAACCTGACCATGCTGATCGGCGCGATCAATGTCTGGAATCGCTTGCAGGTCGGATTCCGGGTGCTTCACCCCGTTAACGAGGCGGACAAGGTCCATGCCGCTGCCTGACGATGGCACGCAAACTTTCGAGACGCACCGGCACCGGCTGGTGCGTCTCGCCTATCGTATGCTGGGTTCGGTCGCGGAGGCCGAGGACGTCGTGCAGGATGCGTGGCTGCGCTGGCAGCAGACCGATCAGGCCAAGGTCGAATCCGCAGCCTCCTTTCTCTCGCGCATCGTCACGCGGCTGTGCCTCGACGTGATGAAATCCGCCCGCTCCCGCCGCGAAACCTATGTCGGCTCGTGGTTGCCGGAGCCGATGATCGAGGAGCCGGACGAAGTGGATCAGGACGATCTGACGCTGACGCTGATGCTCGCGCTGGAACGGCTGTCGCCGCTGGAGCGTGCCGCATTCCTGCTGCACGATGTGTTCGGCGTTCCACTGGACGAGGTGGCGGCCACAGTCGAGCGTGAACCTGCCGCCGTCCGGCAACTGGCGGCGCGGGCGCGCAAGCATGTTCAGGAGCAGCGTCCGCGCTTTCCCGTTGCGCGCGACGAGGGCGGCCGGATCGCCGAAGCCTTTTTCATCGCCACACGCAGCGGCGACACCAATGCGCTGCGTGCGATACTCGCGCAGAATGTCGTGATCCGGTCCGACGGCGGCGGCAAGGTGCATGCATTCCTCAACCCCATCGAAGGGTTGGCGCGTGTGCTGCGTCTCTATGAGGGTCTGATCAGAAAGCTCGGCGTCAAACGAAGCGGCTTCTTTCAACCGATGCAGATCGACGGCCTGCCCGGCTATGCCAGCTATGAGCGCGACAACGTGTTTCAGACCACGGCCTTCGCCATCGAGGGCGGCAAGATCACCGAGATCTACATCACCCGCAATCCCGAGAAATTGCGCCGGATCGCCGACGCTCTCAACGTGAGCGGCGAAGGAAAAACACACCACTGACGACGGCTCGCCTGCAAAAGGCGAAACGGTGACGAACTTCGGCGCAAAGGGCGAGATGGTGACGGCCTTTGGGCCGCACTGCCCATCCCCAAAAATGCTACGCGAGACATTGAAGCGCCGATGCCCACGCAACGCGGATGAACAAAGTTCGCGCCGTGGGATGCTAACACCCCTTCCTCCTCGGCCTGTGACGCGATCGGTACCCGGCCATCTTTGTCCTTGCTAAGTTCCATCCCTGTGCAAGGATGGAACTCCCGGCGCGCCCGATGACCGACCAGTCTTGTGCAGTTTTTTGACGAACATTTTGCGAGCGGAGGTTGTTTTGAGCGAGATGCTTCACCCGGCTGCGCCGCATCACCTCCCCAGCTTCATTACGGCGCCCGGCGACACCGACGTTCTGATGCTCGTGGTCGGGATCATCCTGCTCATCGCCATTCTGTTCGTCGGTAACGTCTACCTGAAAATTCATTCCCTGCCGGAGCGGATGGCGCACAAATCGCAGAAGCTGCAATTCGAGATCGTCGCAGTCCTCTGTTTGCTCGCGCTCTTTACGCATAATCACCTGTTCTGGGTCATCGGACTTCTGCTGGCCATGGTGGACCTGCCCGATTTCGGCACGCCGCTGCGCAGCATCGCCGGTTCGGTGCGGAAAATGGCCGGCATGCCGCCGGACCTCGACCCTTTAGAGCCGCCCGCCGAACTGACGGCACACGGCGCACCCGCCGACACATCCGCTAAAGCCAAAGACGCCGAGGTGAAGGATACGGAGACGCGTCATGCTTGAGCTGATCCTTTGCTCGCTTCTGACGATATTCCCCGATTATCTCTTTCGCCGCTATGCGCAGGGAAAGCGCATCGGCAGGGAGATCACGCTTTTCTCGGTCTGGTACGAGTTGCGATGGGGCATCACTGCATGCGTGATGCTGACTGTCGCCCTGATCACCGTTATTTTCTACTACCATCCATCCACGACCAGCGCGACGATGTACTACCGCACCGTGCCCATTGTTTCTGAAGGCGTCGGCCGCGTGACCGAGGTTAGGGTCGACTACAGCGCGCCCGTCAAGAAGGGAGACATCCTCTTCAAGATGGACAGCGCGAAGCAGGAAGCGGCGATGGAAACCGCCCGGCGCAAGATCGCGGAGGTCGATGCCACACTGGTTGCCGCCCAGTCGGATGTGGTGAAAGCCGACGCCCAGATTCAGGAAGCCAAAAGTTCGCTGCAGCAGGCCTCCGACGAACTGGACGTCAAGCGCGAGTTGCAGCGGCGCAATCCCGGCATCGTCCCGCAACGTGACATCGAAAAGCTCGAAGTGATCCTGACCGGGCGACAGGGCACGCTCGATGCCGTCACCGCAACGAAGCAATCCGCCGTGATCCGCGTGACAACACTTTTGCCTGCGGAAAAAGCCAGCGCCGAAGCAGCGCTCGCGCAGGCTCAGGTTGATGTGGACAAGACCATCATCCGCGCCGGCGTGGATGGCCGCGTCGAGCAGTTCTTCTTGCGCCCCGGTGACATCGTCAATCCGATCCTGCGGCCTGCCGGCATCCTGATCCCCGAAGGCGCGGGGCAACGCGCGCTGTCGGCGGGATTCGGCCAGATCGAGGCGCAGGTGATGAAGGTCGGCATGGTCGCCGAGGCCACTTGCATTTCAAAACCGTGGACCGTCATTCCGATGGTGGTGACGAGCGTGCAGAACTACATCGCGGCAGGCCAGTTCCGGGGCGGCGAGCAACTGGTCGAGGCGCAGCAGACGCAGCGGCCGGGCTCGATCCTGGTGTTCATGGAGCCGATTTACAAAGGCGGCCTTGAAGGCGTGACACCCGGCAGCAGTTGCATCGCCAATGCCTACACCAGCAACCACGATGTGATCGAAGCCAAGGGCACCAGTACATCGAAGCGTATCTGGCTGCATGCGGTCGATGCCACCGGGGTCGTCCATGCGATGCTGCTGCGGATTCAGGCGCTGCTGCTTCCGGTCAAGACACTGGTATTGAGCGGACACTGAACGCGCCGCTACCTGCCCCAGATGTCGTTCGCGACATCGACGACGAGGCGCAACTTCGCCCACTGCTCGTCCTCGGTGAGGATGTTGCCCTCTTCCGTCGAGGCGAAGCCGCATTGCGGCGACAGCGCAAGCTGATCGAGCGGCACGAACTTCGCCGCCTCCGTCACACGCTGCCTGATGGCGTCCTTCGTCTCTAGCGCACCGCTCTTGGAGGTGACGAGACCGAGCACGACAATCTTGTCGCCCTTCGGCAGAAACCGCAGCGGCTCGAAGCCGCCGGCACGCTCGGAATCGTATTCCAGAAAGTAGCCGTCGTAGTTCACCCGCGACAGCAAGGTCTCCGCCACCGGCTCGTAGCCGCCTGACGAAATCCAGGTCGAGCGGAAATTGCCGCGGCACACATGCGTGGTGATGGTCATATCGGCGGGACGCTCGGCCAGCGCGTAGTTGATGACGCGCGCATAGACCGCCGGAAGCGCGTCCGGGTCTTCGCCGCGTCCGCGCAGCTTGGCCTGCTGATCCTCGGAGCAAAGATAAGCCCACACCGTGTCGTCGAATTGCAGATAGCGGCAGCCCGCGTCGTAGAACGCCTGCACTGCATTGCGATAGGTCTTCGCCAGATCGACGAAAAAACTATCCATATCCGGATAGGCTTCCTGCGAGATCGCCTGGCGGCCGCCGCGGTAGTGCAGCAGCGACGGCGACGGAATGGTCATCTTCGCCATGACGCCCGCGAGGTCGCATTTGTCCTTCAGCAGTTTGAAATGCTCGATCATCGGATGGCTGTCCGGGAAATCGAGCTTGCCGGTGACGCGGATGCTTTCGCCGCGCGTCGTCACCCCGTTGAACTGGATGCCGTCGGTTTTATGAAGTTCGCAGCCGTCGAGGTGTTTCAGGAAATCGAAATGCCACCACGAGCGGCGCAATTCGCCGTCGGTCGCAAGCCGCAAGCCGTTCTGCTTCTGCTTCTGGACGATCTTGCCTATTTCAAGCGACTCGATGCGCTTGAGTTCGGCTGCCGTGATCTCGCCTTTGGCAAAGCGGATGCGCGCATCCTTGACACGCTGCGGCCGCAACAGGCTGCCGACATGATCGGCGCGAAACGGCGGTTTCATGCGGTGCATGCTCATAATGCTAATCCGTAAACACCACGGTCTTGCGTCCGTTGAGGATGACGCGATCATCGAGATGATAACGCATCGCGCGGGCCAGCACGCGGCGTTCGATGTCCGCGCCCTTGCGGACGAGATCTTCCGGCGCGTCGCGATGGCTGATGCGCTCGATGTCCTGTTCGATGATCGGACCTTCGTCGAGCGCGCTGGTGACATAGTGCGCCGTCGCGCCGATCAGCTTGACGCCGCGCTCATGCGCCTGGTGATAGGGCTTGGCGCCCTTGAATCCCGGCAGGAACGAGTGGTGAATGTTGATGCAGCGCCCCGACAGCTTGTCCGCGAAATCTTCCGACAGCACCTGCATGTAGCGCGCCAGCACCACCAGATCGGATCGTGTCTGCTCGATGATGCGCCACACGGCGGCTTCCTGCTCGTCCTTGGTGGCGCGCGTCACCGGGAGATAGTGAAACGGGATGTCGCCGAAATCCAGGCCGCTATAGGTTTCGCGCGGATGATTGGAGACGATCGCGGTCGGGATCATCGGCAGTTCGTGGGTCCGCCAGCGATACAGAATATCGGCAAGGCAATGATCGAACTTCGAAACCATCAGCAGCACGCGCTGGTGGACGGCGCGGTCGCGCAATTGCCAGACCATGTTGAACGGTTTTGCGATCACGCCGAAACCGGCCTGAAGCGTCGGCAGGTCCGCTTGTCCGGCGGGCGTATCGAACATCACCCGCATGAAGAAGCGGCCAGTCTCGATGTCGCTATATTGCTGCGCGTCGAGGATGTTCTGGCCGTTGGCGAACAGGAAAGTGGAGACCGCCGACACGATGCCGGGGCGGTCCGGGCAGGACAGGGTCAATACGAATTGCTGTGCGGACATGGGGACTTTTCGGGGTTTGAACGGCCGGTGGCGGGCGGAACCCTCCTCTAACACCCACACGGCATTTTCGCCAATCCCGCGTATAAAACAGGCTGGCAACGGACTAACCAGCGCAATACTCTGACGCTCTCGTTCAGTTTTGGTCGCGAAAGGTTGATATGCCCGGCAGGCTTGAAGGTTACCGCATCCTGATTCTGGAAACGCGCGAGGAAGCGCAGTTTTCGCGGTTGCTTCAGGAACAGGGCGCCGACGTGCTGCAATGCCCGATGTTCACCATCCATGACGCGCCGGACCCCGCCCCGATCGAGGCATGGATCAGGCTGTTCATCGACAAGCCGTTCGACGATCTGGTGCTGATGACCGGCGAAGGCCTGCGCCGCATGATGACAGTCGCCAAACGCATCGGCGTGGATCGGGATTTCATCGCGGCGATTGCGAAAGCGAAGCGATATGCGCGCGGTCCGAAGCCGGTGCGGGCTTTGCGCGAAATCGGTCTCGAAGCGCAGGTGCAGACCGAAACGCCGACATCCGAAGGCGTCGCCGCCATGCTGGCGCAGCAGGATCTGAAAGGCCATCGCGTCGGATTGCAGCTTTATCCCGACAAGGATCACGGCAAGCTGATCGCTGCGATCACCGCGCTCGGCGCCACTGTGGAAACTGTGCTGCCCTATATCTATGACGGACAGGCGGCGGACACCAACATCGTCCAGGCTATCGATGAAATGGCGCAACAGCGCATCGATGCCATTGCGCTGACCAGTTCAGGCCAGGTGCGCCGTCTGATCGATGTGGCACGCGCGCGCAATTGCGAGGACCGGTTGCGCGAAGCGCTCAAGCAGACGCCGGTGGCCTCGGTCGGCCCCGTGGT
>CALRLJ020000046.1:0-14066 GCA_943368635.1 Sediminibacterium ginsengisoli
CGTCGGCGACGGACTCGGCCAGCAGCGAGCGCGCGTCATCGACCGTGCGGACGATGGCCGCATCGGACAATACGTCCGACCATTGATGCGACAAGGTCCGGTAAATCACAGCGCCGTCGCCGGTGCGGTTGGCCGTAACAATGGAAGGACCGGCGATCTTGATTTTCTGTTGAAGGGGGGAGGTCATTCGGCAGCCTTTAAAAGATCGGAGATGAGGTCGTCGGGAGTTGCATTTCGCCACGGGGCCGAACGGGCCACCACGTCGCCAATAATCAGGATTGCGGGACCGGCCTTCACCTGTTCGGCGAGCGCCGGCAGATCGCGAAGCTTGCCGACCACAGCCATGGCATCCGGCCGGGTCGCGCGCGCGAACACACCGACCGGCGTATCGGGCGAACGTCCCGCCGCCAGCAGGCCTTCGCGAATGGTCGGCGCCGCCGTCATGCCCATGTAGACAACGACGGTCATTTTCGTATCGGTCAGCGCGGACCAATCGACATTGCCGGCATCTTCCGCCTTGTGCGCGGTGAGAAAGGTGATGCGCAGCGCTTCCTGACGATAGGTCAGCGGCGCTTCGAATTGCGCCGCGGCACCGAGGCCCGCGGTGATGCCGGGAATAACGGAGTAAGCCACGCCCGCCGCACGCAAAGCTGCGATCTCTTCGCCGCCGCGCCCGAAGATAAACGGATCGCCGCCCTTGAGCCGCACGGCGCGCTTGCCCGATTGCGCAGCTTCAATCAGCAGGCGATGAATCTTGTCCTGGCCGATGCCGGGCTTGCCGACGCGACGACCCACCGGCACCCGCGCAGCATCCCGGCGCACGCGGTCGAGAATTTCCGGCGTGACCAGATCGTCATAGAATACGACATCAGCATCCTGCAGCGCGCGCAGCGCCTTGACCGTCAGCAGGTCCGGATCGCCCGGCCCCGCGCCGACCAGTGTCACGAAACCCTCACCGCCGCTGGCCGCGAAGGCCACCGGATCGTGAATCGATGTCAGCTTGCGGTTGGCGTCGTGAACGCGACCGGCGAGAACATCCGCGCCGATCGGGCCGTCGATCACCCGCTCCCAGAACAGACGGCGCATCGCCACATCGGGAAGACGGGCTTTGATTGAATCGCGCCAGCGCCCGGCGAACGACGCCAGATCGCCGATCCGCGCCGGCAGCAGCGCCTCGATGCGTTCGCGCACGCGGCGCGCCACCACAGGCGAAGCACCGCCGGTGCCGACGGCGACAACCACATCGCCGCGATCGACAATCGCCGGAAAAATGAATGTCGAATGCGCGACCTCGTCCATCACGTTGACGGGAATGCCGAGCGCACGCGCCCGCGCCGCCATCGCATGACCGGTGTCGCCGGCGCCTGCGCAAAGAACGGCGATGACATGAGCGAGATCGGCGGTGAGCGGATCGCCGCTCGCGCGCTCGACGCGCGCAGCTGACGCTGCATCGAGCCGGGACAGATCGTGACGGCCGTCGGTCGCGAACCATCGCACCCGCGCATCGGCGGCCAACAGCAGGCGCAACTTCGCCTGCGCGAACTCGCCTTCGCCGACCAGAACGATGGTCCCGGCGCGCAGATCGAGGAATATCGGCAGAAACCGCATGCGAAACTCCGACGCCCCATTTGCGGGGTTGACTAGAATTATTTTCTATATATGTATCTTCAAGACGGCGCAAACAGAAAATTATTCCTTCTACGCTGCGCTGCAAACTTGGAAATTCGTACCACAAACCCAGCGCAAAAGAGATGCTTCTTCTCGTGACACATCTGGATGGCGGAAAGCCCCGTCCGCGTGTTGCGGCATCTTCCGACAGCAACGGCCAGCGCGCGCGGTTCGCGCCCGGCACGGAGTAATCCCATGGCGGCTCCCGCACTTTCCAATTCCCCTTCAATATCTCCGGCGTCGTCCCGGCCATCCGTCCCGTCGATGGATCATCTCGACGAACTGGAAGCGCAGAGCATCTACATTTTCAGGGAGGGCTTTGCCCGGCTGAAAAAGCTCGCGCTGCTCTGGTCGCTCGGCAAAGATTCCAACGTGATGATCTGGCTGGCGCGCAAGGCGTTCTTCGGCAAGGTGCCGTTCCCCGCGCTGCACGTCGACACGCAGAAGAAATTTCCCGAGATGTATGCCTTCCGCGAACATTACGCGAAGGAATGGGGTCTCGACCTGAAGGTCGATTACTGCCCGCCCATCGAGGAGATCGATCCGACACTGCCGCCCGCCGCACGTTCGGCTGCGCGCAAGACCGAAGGATTGAAACTCGCGCTCGCAAAATACGGCTTCGACGGACTGATCGCCGGCATCCGCCGCGACGAGGAAGCGACGCGTGCCAAAGAGCGCGTGTTCTCGCCGCGTGGGCTTGAGGGCGGCTGGGATGTGCGCGATCAGCCACCGGAATTCTGGGATCACTTCAATGCGTCGCCGCCGCAGGGCGCGCATCTGCGCATCCATCCGATCCTGCATTGGACCGAGGAAGACATCTGGGCCTACACCCAGCGCGAAAACATTCCGATCATCCCGCTCTATCTGTCGAACAACGGCAAGCGCTACCGCTCGCTGGGCGATCAGGACATTACCAATCCTGTTGAGTCGAACGCCTCGAACATCGATGAAATCCTGACTGAGCTGAAGGCGACGAAAGTGCCGGAGCGCGCCGGTCGCGCGCTGGACCACGAGACCGAAGACGCCTTCGAGCGGCTTCGTGTCGCCGGTTACCTCTGACGTTGAATGAGCGCCCCAATGAACATCGCTGTCACCAAAGCCTCCCTCGCCCCCGCATCGAACAGCGCAGCCACGCGCCCGCAGGTTCGCATCGTCATCGTCGGCCATGTCGATCACGGCAAGTCGACGCTGGTCGGCCGCCTGCTGCATGAAACCGGCAGCCTGCCGGACGGCAAGCTGGAAATGCTGCAAGCTGTCAGCGCACGGCGCGGCATGCCGTTCGAATGGTCGTTCCTGCTCGACGCGCTACAGACCGAGCGCGATCAGGGCATCACCATCGACACCACCCAGATCCGTTTCCGCACGCCCTCGCGCGACGTCGTGCTGATCGACGCGCCGGGCCACGCGGAATTCCTGCGCAACATGATTACCGGCGCCTCGCAGGCTGACGGCGCGATCCTCATTATCGATGCGCTGGAAGGCGTGCGCGACCAGACCCGGCGGCACGGCTATCTGCTGCATCTGCTCGGCGTCAAACAGGTCGCCGTCGTGGTCAACAAGATGGACCGCGTCGACTACAGCGCCGCGCGTTTCAAGGAGATCAGCGACGAGATTTCGGCGCATCTGATCGGCCTCGGCGTCACGCCCACCGCCATCGTGCCGATTTCGGCGCGCGACGGCGACGGCGTCACCGCGCGCACGGCGAACATCAACTGGTACAGCGGCCCGACCGTGGTCGAGGCCATCGACGCGCTGACTCCGGCGCGCGCGCTGGATGAACTGGCGCTGCGATTGCCGGTGCAGGCGATCTACAAGTTCGATGACCGCCGCATTGTCGCGGGCCGCGTCGAGTCCGGCCATATCGGGACCGGCGACGAAATCGTCATCATGCCCACCGGCAAGGTCGCCAAGGTCAAGTCGGTGGAAAGCTGGCCGCAGACGCCGGTGACCGGCCGTCAAGGAGCGGGCCGTTCGGTCGGCATCACGCTGGACCGTGAACTGTTTCTGGAACGCGGCGACGTCATCGCGCACATCAAGGCGGCCCCGCGCGACACCCGCCGCCTGCGCGCCCGCATCTTCTGGCTGCACGACGCTCCCTTGAAGCCCGGCGCATCGGTTCTGGTGCGGCTCGGCACCATGGAAACCCGCGCTTCGATCGTCGCCATCGACAAGGCGGTCGATCCGGGTGAGCTGGAAAGCGTCGCGACCTCCGCCATCGGCCGCAACCATGTCGGCGAAATCGATATTGCGCTGGCCAGTCCTGTCGCAGCCGATCCGTACACCGACAATCCGCGCACCGGACGTCTCGTCATTGAAGTCAACGGCCGCATTGCCGGCGGTGGCCTCGTGTTGAGCGTCGATTCCGGTCAGCGCGCGATTCCCGTCGACATCGTGCCGGTCGAATCCGCATTGCGCCCGGAAGAGCGCTCGGCGCGTTACGGCCATGGCGGTGCTGTGGTCTGGCTGACCGGATTGCCGGGTTCTGGCAAATCGACACTGGCCCGCGCCCTCGAACGCAAACTGTTCAGCCGCGGCGGCTCGCCGCTGCTGCTCGATGGCGATACCTTGCGCGCCGGGCTGAACGGCGATCTCGGCTTCTCGCCGCAGGACCGCGCGGAGAACATTCGCCGCCTCGCCGAGATGGCGACGCATCTGGCGCGCAACGGCCATATCGCCATCGTCGCCGCCGTCTCGCCCTCCAGCGAGGATCGCGCGCAGGCACGGCGCATCGCAGACAATCTGTTCCGCGAAGTCTATGTGGCGACGCCCGCCGAGGTTTGCGAAAGCCGCGACCCGAAAGGTCACTACGCCAAGGCGCGCGCCGGAAACCTGCCGAGTTTCACCGGCATCGCCAACGACTACCAGCCGCCGGCCCATGCCGACCTTTCCATCGACACCTCGACGCGCTCGGTCGCCGAGGGCGCCGACGAGATCGAGCGGTTGCTGGCCGGCACCGGAATTCTGTTCGGCGAACTGGACGACCTCGCGGCCAATATCTGAGCCGGGTCTACAGATCCGCGCCAGCGCACTTTAAGCCTGCAAAACCCGGCCTCGCCCGGATACCGGCGGTACCGTGGTATACGCCTTTCGGACGGTGGAAGGGCCTTCTCATTGGCCCTTCTTTGGCGCTAAAACGTTCCCACGAGGCCGCTTTTCAGCGGCCATCACATCACCCTGCCTGAAGCTCTAAAACAGCGTTTCAAACGCTGTTTTTCGTGGGAATTATCATGAAACCTATCGACGCCAGCGGTCTGAAGATCGCGCCTGTTCTGTTCGACTTTATTGCCAAGGAAGCGACCGCCGGAACCGGAATTTCATCCGACGCCTTCTGGGCGGGGTTGTCCGCGATCGTCAAGGATCTCGCGCCACGGACCCGCGCGCTGCTCGCCACCCGCGACACGCTGCAGGCCAAGATCGACGACTGGCACAAGGCGAACAAGGGCAAGGCGTTCAACATGGACGCCTACACCGCCTTCCTGAAGGAAATCGGCTACCTGCAGCCTGAGCCCGCAGCGAAGGACGTTGCGACCGCGAATGTCGATGAAGAACTGGCTTCCATGTTCGGCCCGCAGCTCGTGGTGCCGTTGACCAATGCGCGCTACGCGCTCAACGCCGCCAACGCACGCTGGGGCAGCCTCTACGATGCGTTCTACGGCACCGACGCCATCCCGCACGATCCAAGCGAAGGCGGCAAAGGCTACAACAAGGCACGCGGCGACAAGGTGATCGCCAAGGCCAAGGCCTTTCTGGATTCTGCCGTGCCGCTGGCAAGTGGCAACCACAGCGACGTCACCGCCTATCACATCGAGCACGGCCAGCTCGCCGCCAAGCTCAAGAGCGGCAACGCCACCGCGCTCAAGAACAAGGCCCAGCTCGTCGGCTATCAGGGCGATGCCGCCGCGCCGACCTCGATCCTGCTGGTCAACAACGGCATGCACATCGATGTGCAGATCAACCGCAACAACACCATCGGCAAGGACGATCCGGCCGGTGTCGCGGACATGATCCTGGAATCGGCGGTCTCGACCATTCTCGACATGGAAGACTCTGTCGCAGCGGTCGATGCCGAGGACAAGGTTCTGGTCTATCGCAACGTGCTCGGCCTGATGAACGGCACGCTGTCCGCCGACTTCGAGAAGGGCGGCAAGACGCTGACCCGCGCGCTGAACGAAGACCGCAGCTACACGGCGGCGGACGGCAAGGGCAAGGTGACGCTGCATGGCCGCAGCATGATGCTGGTCCGCAATGTCGGCCATCACATGTTCACCGACGCGGTGCTCGACAGCGAAGGACAAGAAATTCCGGAAGGCATTCTCGATGCCGCCGTCACCGGCCTGCTGGCGATTCATGACCTGAAGGGCAAGACCAAACTCAAGAACAGCCGCAAGGGTTCGGTCTACATCGTCAAGCCGAAGATGCACGGCCCGGATGAAGTCTCGCTGACGGTCGAGATCTTCGGCCGCGTCGAAAAGATGTTGTCGCTGGCCGCCAACACCATGAAGGTCGGCATCATGGACGAGGAACGCCGCACCACGGTCAACCTCGCCCAGTGCATCCAGAATGCCGCGCAGCGCATCTGCTTCATCAACACGGGCTTCCTCGACCGCACCGGCGACGAAATTCATACATCGATGGAAGCGGGTCCGATGATCCGCAAGAACGACATGAAGGCGCAGCCCTGGATCAAGGCCTATGAGGACTGGAACGTCGACATCGGTCTGGCCAACGGCCTGCCGGGTCACGCGCAAGTCGGCAAGGGCATGTGGGCCGCTCCCGACAAGATGGCCGACATGCTGGTGCAGAAGATCGCACATCCGCAGGCCGGTGCATCGACGGCGTGGGTGCCCTCGCCGACCGCAGCAACCCTGCACGCGCTGCATTATCATCAGGTCGATGTCGGCGCGCGGCAGAAGGAATTGAAGAGCCGTCCGAGAGCGAAGCTGTCGGACATTCTCACCATTCCGGTGTCGCAGTCGAACTGGGCACCCGACGATGTGAAGCAGGAAATCGACAACAACTGCCAGGGCATCCTCGGCTACGTGGTGCGCTGGATCGATCAGGGCGTCGGCTGTTCCAAGGTGCCGGACATTCACGATGTCGGCCTGATGGAAGACCGCGCGACGCTGCGTATCTCGGCGCAGCATTTGGCCAACTGGCTGCATCAGGGCGTCGTCACCAAGGATCAGGTGATGGAAGCGTTGAAGCGCATGGCCGTGATCGTTGACAAGCAGAATGCCGGCGATGCGCTGTACAAGCCGATGGCACCGTCATTCGACGGCATCGCCTTCAAGGCCGCCTGCGACCTGATCTTCAAGGGCCGCGAGCAGCCGAACGGCTACACCGAGTTCATCCTGCACGCGCGCCGCAAGGAAGCGAAGCTCGCGGGCTGATCCTTGAATTTACCTAAGACGAAAACCCCGGCCTTGCGCCGGGGTTTTTTACTTGCAACTCGCGTTTCGTCATTGCGAGCGAAGCGAAGCAATCCAGAGCGGCAAGAGAAAGATGGATTGCTTCGTCGCAAGCGTTCCTCGCAATGACGACGCCACTTCGCCGCAGTTCCTGCCGGAACGATGACGCCATCGCACCGTTATCGATCTTTCCAACACAGGAGATGATCGATGGATTGGAACCGCGTTGAAGGAAACTGGAAACAGTTGAAGGGGTCTGCGAAGGAAAAATGGGGCAAGCTGACCGATGACGATTTGAACGTCATCGAAGGCCGCCGCGAGCAGCTCGAAGGCAAGCTGCAGCAGCGCTACGGCTTTGCCAAGGATCAGATCCACAAGGATGTGGATGACTGGTTCAAGACGCTGAAGTAATCGCGCCCCGAACGGCACAATGAAAAGCCCCGGCGATGCCGGGGCTTTTTTGTTACACACGATTCCAAATCAAGTTCTTGCGTCATTGCGAGCGAAGCGAAGTAACCCAGAGCTACGGGCAAGACCTGGATTGCGTCGCCGCAAACGCTCGTCGCAATGACGGAGATCAGAACACCGCGAGATATTTCAGCATTGAGATAATGCCGATGATGATCACAATGACGCGAACGATCTGCTTGGCGCGACCATCGATCGGCAGCATGTTGACGAGATAGAGAACCAGAATAACGACAAGAAACGTAATCAGAATGCCGATAAGCACAGACATGGTGACCCCTCATACAATCGAAATGACCGGGAGTGAGACCTTCGTCCCGTCTCCCTGCACATCAACGATCCACCATGAGGTTGGTTCCCGATCGGGAACAGCGATCGAGCGCAGAACTACTGCGCCGCGACCACCGGCAACCGCTCAAACTTCGCGCGAATGGATTTCGGCGCGGGCGTGAAATTGAGCGCGGCGCTGCGGCGTCGGCTGCCCGCGATCATCAACCCGTCGGCACCGGCAACGATGTCACCCTTGCGCAAGGTCGGATCGTCTTCGATCTTCACAGCCGCCAGACCCGCAGGATCCTTGCCGTTACAGGTGCAGCCGGCGATCAATTCCTTGCGGTAGCGAAACGCGTTCGGAAGATCCGAGTAAGACTTCCCCGTATCGCTCGACGCATTGTCGATTGTCCCGCCGTGATAGATTTTCGTCTCGGTGGCAGGACAGAAGCTCTTGCAGGCTTCCGCCTTGGTCTGGCCGTCGGCCGCCGCAACCGGGAAATAGCGGCCATCGCAGGTGCGGACGCAGAACGTCGTCGATCCGCCATAGCTGCCGCCATAGATATTGACCCGCTTGGTCGGCTGCGGATCGCCAAACTCCGAGGCGAACGGCAGCGACACCTGCGGCGCCGGTGCGCTTGTGAAGCCACCGAAGAAAGCTGAGAAGAAATCGCGGGCTTGCGCAGCAGAGCCACCGGCCAGAACAGCCGCAAGCGCTATCGCGGCGACGGCCGCCGATTTGGGAAACGCGAACTGATACATGGTGCCCTCTTCAGCCTGGCTCATCCAATACAGATCCTGCCGAAACTTTTGCTCAATATAATCCGGACAATTTGACGTTATGTGACGCGCTGACGCGAATTGGCTTGGTCGCGCTGGCCTCAAGCCGTCCGCTCTTGGGCAGCACGATCACCTTGGTGCCGACCGAAACGCGGCTCGCCAGATCCTGCACGTCCTCATTGGTCAGGCGGATGCAGCCGCTGGAAACGAACTTGCCGATGGTGGTCGGATCGTTGGTGCCGTGAATGCGGTAGTCGCTGGAGCCGAGATACATCGCCGCTGCGCCCAGCGGATTGCCCGGACCTCCCGCCACGAACCGCGGCAGATAAGGCTGACGCGCGATCATCGCTGCGGGCGGATGCCAATCCGGCCATGAGGCCTTGCGCGACACGGTTTGTACGCCCGACCATGTGAAGCCCTCGCGGCCGACGCCGACGCCGTAGCGGATCGCTCTGCCCTGACCGAGCACGTAATAGAGCGTGGTGTTGCCGGTATCGATCACGATGGTGCCCGGCGCTTCGCGGCTCGCGAACGACACCACCTTGCGCTGCAGCCGCTCAGGAAGGACAGCAGAACTGCCGCCCTCATCGTCCTCGGTGACGCCGGGCGTCGGCAGCGACTCCCGGTCCGACCAGAAAGAGCCTTGTGCATCGCCCGCATATCCCAGCGTTTGCGACATTGCAGGGGTCGCCAGCACAAGCGGCAATGCCATCGCCGCGATGGCGAGACCTGCGGCGGTGCGCAGCGGCGCGGTGAAGATCCGGGTAAGTGAATTTCGGGACACTGAATTCGCCTGCATCGAATGTGTCATGGCCTGCCTCTGGGTCTGCGACGGCATCGTGTGATGCGGATACCAAGCGAACGCAGTGTGATGGCTTTTGGTTCCGGCGCCCCTTGCCTGACGGCAGTTTGTGCAGGCCGCACTGCTGCCGGTTCACCCTTTGCGAATGGAACCTTGGGACCGGCCGGCGGTTAGCGGGGCCGGAAGCCGGGGCACAACAGTGGCTCGGCGCAGATCTCGAGGATTTTAATCATGTCTCTTGGCACCATCCTGATCATTATTTTGATCCTTATCCTTCTCGGCGTCATTCCAAGCTGGGGCCACAGTGCGAACTGGGGTTACGGCCCGTCCGGGATCGTCGGCACCGTTCTGGTGATCGTGGTGATCCTGCTGCTGCTTGGCAGAATCTGATGCCGTCCAGCGTGCGCCGCGAGGTGCGCGACAAAAATCGTCCGGCGGAGTCTCCGCCGGACGGGCGCGATCAACAGCGGCCTCCGGCTATCCGACGCTCGGAGGTCATTGCCTTTTCACTGGTGGCGCTGCTCATCATCACCGTGGTCGCGGTGCTGTATGTGGCGCGCGCGTTCTTCCTTCCGACCGTCACCGCGCTTGTGATCGGCACCATGCTGTCGCCGGCGGCGAAGTATTTCGAGCGCTATGGAATTCCGCGCTCGGTCTCGGCGGTGCTGATCGTTTCAGTGACCTGCGCCGGACTTGCCTTCATGCTGGCGCTGATTTCCGCGCCGGTGATGGACTGGACCAACCGGCTTCCCGAACTTGGTGCCTCGCTCAAGGAGAAATTCCACGTCTTCAACGGCGTGGTGGCGTTCTGGCATCAGTTGCAGTCGCTGTTCGGCGCAACGACCGTCCCCGGCGAGGCCAGCATCCCGTTGCCGAAAATCGAATGGGTTCAGCCGACGCTCGAATTCCTGTCGCCGACATTCACCGAGATCCTGCTGTTCTTCGCAGTCCTCGTGCTGTTCATCGCGAGCTGGCCGGATCTGCGCCGCGCGCTGGTCATGAACTTCGACAACCGTGACACGCGTCTGCGCGCCTTGCGCATCCTGAATTCCATCGAGAGCAATCTCGGCGGCTATCTGCTGACCGTGACCATGATCAACATGGGGGTAGGCATTGCGACGGGATTGGTCTGCGCGGTGATCGGAATGCCGAACCCTGCGGGCCTCGGCGCGCTGGCGGCAACGCTGAACTACATTCCGATCATCGGCCCCATCGTCATGTTCGCCGTGCTGGCGGCGGTTGGCGTGATTTCATTTTCGACCATCGGCGGCGGGCTGGTCGCAGCAGCCGGCTTCGCCATTGTGGCCTTCATCGAAGGGCATTTCGTCACACCGACAATTATCGGGCGGCGGCTCTCCCTCAACGCGCTCGCGGTGTTTATCGCGCTGGCGTTCTGGACCTGGCTGTGGGGACCGATGGGGGCGTTTCTGTCGTCGCCGATCCTGATCGTCGGACTGGTGCTCAAGGAGCATTTGATGCCGGTCAAGGACAACTCGGTACCCGGCGATTAGCCAGTGATGGAACCTTCGCCAGAACCGCGCGTTTTCGCACCGAGCACTGAACACCGGGAGTTTTTGATGTCGAGCACCGATGGTGAAGACACCATGAGAACCATGACCGACAAAGCCACCTATGAACGCCTCATAAAGGATGTAGACGCCGTGAAAAACGATATTTCAGCACTCGCAGACCAGATCTCGGATGTCATCGACGCCTTCAAGGGCGATGCCCGTAAACAGGCCAAGCGCAGCTACAAGCAGGCCCGCGCCAATGTGGATTCGATGATGTCCGACGCCGGAAAACGCGGCAGCGAGGCGCTGGATGCCGCGCAGGATTATGCCGGCTCGCTGGAAGAATCGCTGGAAGACGCCATCACCCAGCGTCCGTTGGCTGCTGTCGGCCTCGCCGTCGGCCTCGGCTTTCTGATCGGCGTGACGTGGCGCCGCTGAAGCTGGATTTTCAGGATGCCGCCGGTCTGGTGTGGTGGTTGGCACGTCCGCAACATCGTTTCAGCACATTCATCGGCGGACGCGCGAACCAAAACCACACCAGAGTTGTTATTCTTTCGAGTGTCCTTTTGAATCCGAAGTTCGCTATTGAGCGTGCTGTAAAGTAAGGCGAACTTCGGATTCAGGACGCTCGATGCCGGCGGCATGTTCGCGCGGTTTTATTGACGGATATTGATCGGATTTTCGATGTTCCAGAAATTGATGGATGATGTTCGCGAAAGCACGGGCAGCGCACTGCGGCTGACGTCGCTGGCGGTTGCGGTCGCAGTCTCGCTGTTCATCACCACAGCCTTCCTGTGTGCCGCCGCCTTCGTATTCGTGCTGCAAAAATACGGCTTGCTGCAGGCCTGCCTGGCCGGAGCCGGTGTATTTTTTGTAGCCACCATGCTGGCGGCGATCTGTTACGCGGTGCGCAAGCGGCAGATCCGCAAGAAGCCGGTTGAGGCGGTCAAGTCCACCATGCAGTCGGCACTGAGCGATCCGATGGTGCTGGCCGCAGGCTTGCAGATTGTCCGGACCATCGGGCTGAAGCGGATTATTCCGCTGATCGCCGTCGGCGGCATCGCGCTTGGTCTTTTGGCAAGCCGCCGCGGCACGAACGACGACGACGACGCAGACGAAGAATAAGCGGCAGCGATGCGATACAGGACAAAAGAGCGCCGCTGGGCGCTCTTTTCATTTGTGCGATTGAGAGGCGATCAGGTTACGCAGCGTCCCGCGCCCATCTGCTTGGCAACCGGCGTGAGAACGCTCACCACCGGCTCGCAGGCCACCGGGCGCTTTGCCACAGTAGATCGCTCCGAAGATTCCTTGCCGATGGTCGATGAGGCCGGAGCCTTGCGCAGCGCATCCGCTTCGCCTGACGGCATACGCACCATCACCGACGAATCCGATACGCCGGGCACCATGAAGGAAATCGTCAGGCCGCCAGCCGGAGCCACCGCGAGATCGCGGTCACCCTTGGCCGAACGATCGACATTGATCGCGATTGCACGGGTGTCCGCGCGCGCAGGAATCGTCGTTGCTGCGTCTCCGCGCTGAGCCGGGCCGAGCAGGCCGTTACCCGCCGCCACTTCCAGATGCACGGCACCCAATGCCAGCACCCCTGCCATCACTCCGAGAGTTCCAGAAGCCAGATGAGCCATCTGCCGCCTCGCCACGTTGCCATGCCGCATGATTGCAGCTCTGCAGAACAACGTGGCTGGCTCGGCATTCGTTCCGGTGCTGCGTTCGCAACGGCCGGAGAAAAATTCGATTTAGGCGGGAACATTGTCGTGATGTGCGCGTCGTATCCAAAGCCGGTCAATCCCCCTGCCCCTAATCGACCGGCGTACGGGGGTGTAGCCGTGGTGATGCCGGCTGCACCCCTTTTCTTTGTGTCCACGATTCAATCAAGCAAGGAAAAAGCCGGAACGCGGATCACCGCATTCCGGCTTTTTCTCATAGCAGCGAACAGAGTTCAGGATGCGGCTGCGCGGGGCCGGCTCTTGGAGTTGCGCTGGAAGAACAACGCCTGGCTTGCCACCGCCGACACCAGGGACGGCTGGAATGGCTTCGAGATCAGGAAGGCCGGTTCAGGCCGTTCGCCGGTGAGGAAGCGCTCCGGATAGGCGGTGATGAACACCACCGGCACCTCGAAGGTCTTGAGCAGCTCGTTGACCGCATCGAGGCCCGAGCTGCCGTCGGCGAGCTGGATGTCGGCGAGGATCAGACCGGGCTTCTTGGCCTTCGCCAGCGCGATGGCATCGGTATGGGTCCGCGCCACGCCGATGACGTTGTGACCGAGATTTTTCACCAGGCTTTCCAGATCCATCGCGATGAAGGTTTCATCCTCGATAATCAGGACGTCGGTGGCGATCTCGGCGGCCAGTTCGCGACCGGCGGTATCGGCCAGTTCACGCACCTTGGTGACGTCCGTAGCCAGAATGTGAGCCACTTCTTCTTCGCCAAAACCTTCAAGCGACAGCAGCAGGAACGCCTGACGCGCCAGAGCCGAAAGACTCGACAGACGCTGCTCGGAAGCCAGCGCGGCCCCCTTGTCGGCAGCGTCGTTCAGCGACACCGAATTCCAGATCTTGGTGAAAAGCTGGAATAATCCGACCCGCGGTCCGAGCTTTTCATCCAGCAGCGAAGGGTCTTGCAGCAGCGCCTCGAGCATGGCCGCCACATAGGCGTCACCCGACGCCTGACTTCCCGTGAGCGCACGGGCATAGCGACGCAACAGTGGCAGATGTTCAGCAACGAGCTGAGAACGAGACATACCCCCTCCAATCAATCCTGATTTCATTTTGGACCCGCGACGTGGCCAAAGCCACCACCGGTTCCCCCGCTTCGGACTATCTACGCTTAAACCGGAGAAAAGTTCCTCTAAGCTGGAACTTTCCGTCGCCCCCCCCGTTTACGATCCATCTAAGGGGCTGAAAGGCTTCAAGGGGACGAAAATACTCCCGTGTTTCCAGCTAGTTAGCTCTTGCTCCTTAGCTCATGGGGAAAAACTCGGATAGGGCCAATGAAAGATTCAAAACCACCGTCAAGCAGGCCACCCGGAAAGCAGGGGGGGTTAAATACTGAAATTCAATCCCGGATCGGGCACCAGCTGCGCGCCATGTACGACGATGTCGTGCGTCAGGGCGTACCTGACCGTTTTGCCGATTTGATCCG
>CALRLJ020000047.1:0-14059 GCA_943368635.1 Sediminibacterium ginsengisoli
TCGCCCTTCGGGTCGCGCTGGATTTTCGCTTCATCGAGCGACTTCAATCCGGCGGCTTTCAGGAAGCCCTGCACGGCGGCATCGGGCGCGCCCATCTTCGGGCCCTTGCGCTCCTGCTTCAGGTCCGGCTGGCGCGCGGGAATGCCATGCACGGTCAGCGCGAGACGGCGCGGCGTCACGAAGGCTTTCGCGCCTTCGTAGACGAGGCCTTCGGCGACCAGCTTGTCGGTGACCATCTTGCGCAGGTCATCCGCCGCCTTCGCCTGCATGCGCGCGGGAATTTCTTCGGAAAACAATTCGAGGAGAAGATCAGGCATCTTAAGCCACCTTGCCCGCTTCTGTGTGCATCCACGCTTCGCCGCAAGCTTTCGCAAGTTCGCGCACGCGCAGGATATAGCTCTGGCGCTCGGTGACAGAGATCACACCGCGCGCGTCGAGCAGATTGAAAACATGGCTCGCCTTGATGCACTGGTCATAAGCGGGCAACGCCATCAGATGCGCCTCGCGCTTATTGTCTTTCCAGCCGGCGTCGAGATATTTCTTGCATGCGCCTTCGGCCATCTTGAACTGCTCGAACAGCATCGCAGTGTCGGAGTGCTCGAAATTGTGCCGTGAGTATTCCTGCTCGGCTTGCAGGAACACGTCGCCGTAGGTGACCCTCTCGTCACCATCGCGGCCGTTGAAGTTGAGATCGTAGACGTTATCGACACCCTGCACATACATCGCAAGACGCTCGAGACCATAGGTCAGTTCGCCCGCGACCGGCGCGCATTCGACGCCCGCGACCTGCTGAAAGTAAGTGAACTGCGAGACTTCCATGCCGTCGCACCAGCACTCCCAGCCGAGACCCCACGCGCCGAGCGTCGGGCTTTCCCAGTCGTCCTCGACGAAACGCACGTCGTGCAGATTCAGATCGACGCCGATGGCCTTGAGCGACTTCAGATACAGATCCTGAATGTCCGGCGGCGATGGCTTCAGGATCACCTGAAACTGATAGTAGTGCTGCAAGCGGTTCGGATTCTCGCCATAACGGCCATCCTTCGGACGGCGCGACGGCTGCACGTAAGCGGCATTCCAGCGCTTCGGGCCGAGCGCGCGCAGCGTCGTCGCCGGATGGAACGTGCCCGCGCCGACTTCCATGTCGTAAGGCTGCAGGATGACGCAGCCATGGTCAGCCCAATAGCGCTGCAATGTCAGGATCAGGCCCTGAAACGAACGCTCGGGACGCATGTGCGGAGGCAGGGAATCCATCGGAAATCTTTAACTTCTGGAATGGGGTGATTTGCGCGCGGACCGTATCGGCGCAGCCTTGCGGAATCAAGGCGATGGCCGCTTTGGGAGGGCATTTCCTGACGGAAAGGGACGGATTTTAGCGATCGCCCGAACGCCGGTTTAACCGCAGCGACAAGCCGCCGGCCCGCATCAGCAGTTCGTTAGAAAATCGCGTTTAGCAAAGCCGGATTGCAACCAACGGCCGGGGCTTAACCGGCGGTGCATTCCGGCAGGGACGACGATGATTGTTTTTCAGGTAGTGGCCGCGGCGGCCATCATGGCTTCGCTGTGCATCATGATGATCAACGACGTGCGCAGGCACGGCTGATCCTCGGGTTTGTTTGGGCATGATCTGATCCGAAAACCGGTGTCCACTTTTCGGGATCATGCCTTACCCCGGCCGGTACGTCCCGCTGTCGGGATCGCGGCGCAGCTTGGGCATTTGCTCCTGCTCGGCGGGCTTGGCCTTGCGCGCGTCATCGAGTTCGCGATTGATCCGCCTGCCCTCGCGCACCGCGAAGCGCACCAGTGCCGCGCCACCCAGAATTCCGGCAGCAATCAGGATCAGCGGCGGCATCGTCGATCTCCCACCTTACAAACCGTAACGCGCCCAGATCGCGCGCTCTTCCAGCGCTGAGATCAGGTTCTCCGAAAATCCCGGCACATCGAACAATGCCGATCCTGCGCCGGGCTTGCGGCCCGCGATCCCCGAGAGAAGCCCGGTCGGCGGTGCGATCACCGGCATTTTCACCTTGTCGCCATAGCGTGCGCGCAGCACGGTGCGCAGATCACCGAGCGCGTCGGCAAGACCGAGTTTCACGGCGCGCTCGCCGGCCCAGTATTCGCCGGTGAACAGATAATCGCCCTCGCCTTTCAGCCGCGCTCCGCGGCTGTCCTTCACAAGCTGAATGAACGTGTCGTGGATGTCGCGCTGGATCGCCTTCAGCCGTTCAACGTCTTCCGGATTCTCGGGCAGGAACGGATCGAGCTGCGCCTTGTTCGCGCCCGACGTGTAGAGCCTGCGCTCGATGCCGACCTTCTTGATCAGCTCGGTGAATCCAAACGTGCCGCCGACCACGCCGATGGAGCCGACGATGGACGACGGATCGCAGAAAATCTCGTCGCCCGCGCACGCGATCATGTAGCCGCCGGATGCCGCAACATCCTCGACGAACACCAGCACGCGGATCTTCTTCTCGGCGGCAAGCTGGCGTATGCGCTGATAGATCTGGCGCGATTGCACAGGCGACCCGCCCGGCGAATTGATCACCAGCGCGACAGCCTTCGCGCCCTTGGTGGAGAAGGCGCGCTCCAGCGTTCGGGACACGCCGGCCAGCGACATGCCCGGACGCAGCGGCGTCACCGCGCCGATCACACCCGACAGCCGCACCACAGGCACCACCACCCCGCCACGCAGGCGCGCGGGCAGCAATCTTTTCAGCCTCTCGGCAAAGTGATCCTTGCCGTCATTCTCGGCCATGAAACGTCCTTCATATTCACGGTTTATTATTCGGTAACTGGCATCTGGAGCCTACAGCACATTTGACAACCGTTGGGCACGTCCTTTGTGCCTGAATTCGATCTAAATACCTGATCGGACGGGTTTTCTTTTCAATTCTCCGGCTCGTCGCCGGACCGCGACAAGAAACTGGAACGCACTTTGCATCGCAACAAGCATTCAGGTTGCAACGGCGCAGCCCCGAAGGTGCACAAATGAAGATTTACCTCCTGATCTTGCTGATTGGCGCTCTCCTTACGACAATCCACTTTACGCAGGTGCCCGAAACGGGACCAAAATCGGTATCGCAGTAAGCAGACTGCCTGTCTGCTGAGCAATCAGCGGCTTGCTGGCATCTTCCCCAGCGATAGAGCGGCTTTCCCTCCGAGGATCGCCGCAGCGTCCGCTCCGCTCTCTCCATTGGCGTCCTGCAAGACAAGGCCGGGGTGCAGCGCCATCGGCGCTCGCCCGCCCTTGACCGCACTGACGATCACACGGATCGCCGCCCCGTGCGGATTGGGATGAACCGGCAAAATCTCGATACTGCCGAAGCCGCGATCCAGCGCCGCCAGTACCTGCGCCAATCCATCCGCGCGCCAGATCATCGTCAGCACACCGCCGGATTTCAGCACCCGCCGCGCGGCATGGGTCCACTTCTCGAGCGTATCGGCGGACGCCACATGCGCAGACTGCCGCGCCGGATCGGGTGATGTACGGTGCCTGTCTGCGTCATTGAACGGCGGATTCATCAGCACAATGTCGGCACTGTCGGGACCGAGCCCGCATGCGGCGAAGCCGACCACGCTGGCGGTCACATCGAGCACGGCGATCTCGGCCTCGATTTCGTTGGCCTCGGCGTTGCCGCGCGCCAGTGCTGCAAGCGTTTCATCGATTTCGGCGAGCACCAGACCGATCCCCGCCACGCGGCGCGCAACCGCCAGTCCCGCCGTGCCGACGCCCGCGCCGAACTCCACCACGCGATGCCCTGCCCGCGCCGGTGCCGCAGCGGCCAGCAGGATCGCATCGTGACCCGCGCGATGGCCGCGACGGGGCTGGCGCAACAGCAACTGCCCACCGAGAAACATGTCCTCGGTCACATCGGGGATGTCGGCGGGATCAGTCATCGTCCCGCAGTTCGTGGGCAAGGCCGGCTTCCGTAAGCAGGCGGCGCGCGGCCAGATTGTCGTCCTCATGGACCAGAATGCGCCGGGGCAGCACGCCCAGCGATCCGTCCATAATGCTCATGTTATTGTCGAGCACGAGATGATGGATATTGGCGCCGTCCAGCAGCGCGCCGACCGCGGACACCAGCACCGCATCGTTGGTCCGCACGAGTTCTCGCAAAACAGCCGTCTCCTGCGGTTGGAACAGCACCCTTCAGGGGCGTTCGTTGCTCTTGCCGCATCGCACGGCAGTTTCTATTGTGCCCCTGGAGCCCTTCCGGCTTTGATGAAATCAAAGCCGGGGCTCTGGCCTTTTACTTTAACGCGTTTTCTTCACGCGAACCGGTGCCCACTTCGCTTGAAAACGCTTTATATCCAGCCGGAGACCGGACGTGGCGGTTATTGTACCCTTTGAGAGCCATTCGACGCCATCGATAGATCGGCTGGTCGAGCTTGTCGCGCCCGACATGGAACGCGTCAACAGCACGATTTTGTCGCGAACCGGCTCGGAAGTCACAATGATCCCGGAGGTCGCCAACCACCTGATCTCGTCGGGCGGCAAGCGGCTGCGGCCAATGCTGACCCTCGCCATGGCCAACCTCACCGGCTACGCCGGCGATGGCCATATCAAGCTCGCGGCAGCCGTGGAATTCATGCACACCGCGACGCTGCTGCATGACGATGTGGTGGACGAAAGCGAATTGCGGCGGGGCAAGCTCTCGGCGCGGATGCTGTGGGGCAACGAGGCCAGCGTGCTGGTCGGCGACTTCCTGCTCGGCCAGGCCTTCCGCATGATGGTGGAGGTCGGCTCGCTGCGCGCGCTGGATATTCTGTCGTCTGCCGCCGCCACCATCGCCGAAGGCGAAGTGATGCAGCTTGCCGCCGCGAAAAACACCGCCACCACCGAAGACGAATATCTCGCCGTGATCCGCGGCAAGACCGCTGAACTGTTTGCCGCCGCCTGCGAAGTCGGCCCGGTGATCGCCAACCGGCCGAAAGCCGAACAGACCGCATGCCGCTCGGTGGGCATGAATCTCGGCATCGCATTTCAGCTTGTCGATGACGTGCTGGATTACGGCGGCAAGGCCGCCAAACTCGGCAAGAATGTCGGTGACGATTTCCGCGAAGGCAAGATCACGCTGCCCGTGGTGCTGGCGTTCCGGCGCGGCAACGACGTCGAGCGTGCGTTTTGGATTCGCACGTTGGAAAAGGGTGAGATCGCCGAGGGTGACCTCGATCATGCCATCGGCCTGATGACCAAACACCGCGCGCTCGAAGACACCATGAGCCGCGCGCAGCATTACGGTGCGATGGCGGTCGATGCGCTGGCGCTGTTTCCGTCATCCCCGATGAAGACCGCGCTCGAACAGGTCGTCGCGTTCTGTCTGGCAAGATCGCACTAGTTCGTCATTGCGAGCGAAGCGAAGCAATCCACCTTAAGAAGCTGGATTGCTTCGTCGCTAACGCTCCTCGCAATGACGGGATAACGCTAGCTCAGAACACCGGCGTGGACCCACCAGCCGGGATGGCTTTGCGAAATCGCCTTCGCGGCCTGTGCGGCGTCGGCATCATTCGCGAAAATCGCAAAGCATGTCGCTCCAGAGCCGGACATCCGCGCCAGTTGCACGCCGTCCGTGGCACGCAGCGCCGCGAGCACGTCCCCGATCACCGGCTCGACTTTCAGGGCGGGTTTTTCGAGATCGTTGGTGCCGGACCCAATGGCCTCGATCCATGCATCGAATGATGCACCATCGTCAGGCCAGCCCGGTGAAAACATCACGTCGCCTGCGCCTGCGAGAAACTCGCCCTTGCCGAGACCGAGCGCTGCAAACACATCCTTGGTGGCGACGCCGACGCGCGGATTGACCATCACGCACGGCATCGACGGAATATCCAGCATCGACAGGTTTTCGCCAACGCCGGTCATTGTGCAGGCATGTGATGCGAGGCAGACGGGAATGTCCGCGCCAGTATCGCGCGCAACATCGACGATACGCGGATCGTCGATCGCGATACCGTTCGCGCGTGCCAGCAGCCGCAAGGCCGCAGCCGCGTCGGCCGATCCGCCGCCGATGCCGGCGGCAACCGGAAGATGCTTGTCCAGCGTGAATTTGCCGAGCGTGAGACCCGGAATGCGTTCGCCAAGAAGCAGTGCCGCGCGGATCACCAGATTGTCCGCCATCTCGCCGCAGTCCTGCGCGCCCGGTCCTCCGGTCGCAAGGCCAAGCTCGGGCCTCGGCGTCAGCGTCAGCGTGTCCGCGCAGTCGGCAAACACCACCAGGCTTTCGATGTCATGATAGCCATCGGCGCGGCGGCCAAGAACGCGCAAGGTGAGGTTGACCTTGGCGCGCGCGATTTCAGTCAGCAGTGTCATCAAAATTCAGCCGTTCCGGGCGAAGACATATCGCGCGGGCTCGCCAGCGCCTGAACGGTTATTGAGGACAATGGATTGCCGGGTCAAGCCCGGCAATCAGATAGAAACAAGGAGCAAACGGCCAAAACGGGCGATCAGCCGCCCTTGCCGTCTTCCTTTTTCTTGTCCGCGGCAGCCGCGTTGGAGGTGTCTTCGGGCAGACCGTCGCGCAGCTTGGCCTCGATCTTCGGCAGCTCTTCCGCCTCGGGCTTGAGGTCACGGGCGTGCGCCCACTGGAATTTGGCTTCCAGCGTCCGCCCCACGCGCCAATACGCATCGCCCAGATGATCGTTGATGGTCGGATCTTCCGGCTTGAGATCGATCGCGCGCTCGAGGTTCTTCACCGCGTTCTCGTAATCGGCGATCCGGTAGTAGGCCCAACCCAGCGAGTCGACGATGTAACCGTCGTCCGGCCGCTGCTCGACCGCGCGGCGGATCATCTTCATGGCGTCGTCGAGATTGATACCCTGATCGATCCACGAATAGCCGAGATAGTTCAGGACATGCGCCTGATCGGGCTGCATCTCGAGCGCCTTCTTCAGGTCGGTCTCGGCCTTCGCCCACTGCTTCGAGCGTTCGTTGCAGATGCCGCGGAAGTAATACAGCACCCAGTTCGGCTTGTCGGCTGCCGCCTCGATGCCTTTGGTGTAGGTCTCGCCGCAATCGGCGAATTTCTTGCGCGCGCGCTCGATATTGCCGAGCGCCATGATGGCTTCGATGTCCTTCGGATCGTCGGTGACGACGCCGGTCAGAATTTTGATGCCTTCGTCGGTGCGGTCAACGGCATCGAGATCGGTCGCAAGCTGGATCTGCGCGTTGCGCTTGAGCGGCGAATTCGCAGGCACGCGCTCGTAGATCTTGATCGCCATCGCCGGCTTCTTCACGGACTCATAGAGATCCGCCAGGGACAACAGCGCGAGAGAATGGCTCGGGTTCAGATAGAGTGCGAGCTGAAGATAGACCAGTGCGAGGTCTTCGCCGCCCCGGCGCGTCAGCGATGCGCCGATACCGTACAGCGCCTCCGCCGCACCCTGCTGCGGATTTTCCGCCAGCGGCGAAAGCTTCTTGCCGGCCTTGGTCTCGCGAATACCTTCCACCACCAGCGGATGTCGCGCGAGCTTCTTGTCGAAACCTTCATAGATGGCGGTGGCCGCCTCCGCGCCCTTGTTGCGCGACAGCCAGCGGGCATAGGCATCCGAGACACGCAGCGCGGAGTCGTCGAGCTTGTAGGCGCGCTCGAAGCGGGCGCCGGCTTCCTTCTGCTTGTTGGCCAGTTCGAGGATCATGCCAGCGTGCAGATCCTTGAAAATCGGATACCACTCCGGTCCCGCGAGTTTGTCGATGCCGGCGATCGCGGTCTGGGTGTTGCCCGCGCCATAACTGGCCCAGCCCGACAACAGTGTCGCGACCAGATCGGTGATCGGTCCGCGAACCGACTGGTTGATGTTCTGCTGGGCTGCGCCGTAACGCTTCTGCTTGAGCAGATTCACGCCCACGACCAATCGCGCGACGCGGTTGTTCTTGTCAACGGCGAGAATGCGGCTGGCGAGCTTCACGGCCTCGTCGATGTTGCCTTCGGCAAGCGAGGCGATGAACGCGCGATCGAGCAATTCGCCGTTCTTCGGGTCCGAATGCAGCGCCGCGCGGTAGAATGCCGACGCGGCCGTCGCATCGCGGTCGACGCTGGCGTGACGCGCGGCAAGGTAGCTGCCGGACACCGTCAGGCCGAGCAGATCGCGCGGACTCGGAAACGGCGCCTGCTTGGTGTCCTCGCTGGAACTGGTGCGGGTCTGCGCTGCGAGCGGCCCGCTGAATGCGAGAACCGACATAAATCCGAGTGTGGCAACGGCCACGCGGCTGAAACGACGTTGGAATATCACGCTCGCCGGCTCCATGATTGAAGGTGGTGCGACCAGTCAGGCCAGCAGCACGCACAATGGCTTGTTTGGCCCGTATCCGCAAGGATTCGAACCGACAGGCCGAGCAGCCCAGTTAGTATGGCGCAATCGTGGCGATGAGCGATTCTCGCGCAATCGTGCTCACATCGATTGGTAATTAGGCCCGCCGCCGCCCTCCGGCGGAACCCAGGTGATGTTGCCGTTGGGGTCTTTGACGTCGCAGGTTTTGCAGTGGACGCAGTTCTGCGCGTTGATCTGGAACCGCGGTTCGCTGCCTTCCTCGACCCACTCGTAAACACCGGCGGGGCAATAGCGATTCGACGGACCGGCAAAGACATCGTGTTCGGAGGTCTTCTGCAGATTCATATCCGCCACCCGAAGATGAATCGGCTGATCTTCCTCGTGATTGGTGTTGGACAGGAAGACCGACGACAGCTTGTCGAAGGTCAGCTTGCCATCCGGCTTCGGGCCGGGAATCGGATGATGCGTCTTGGCCGGATCGAGCGTCTTGCGGTCGGGCTTGGCGTGGGACAGCGTGCCGAACAGCGAGAAGCCGAACAGCGTATTGGTCCACATGTCGAAGCCACCGAGGCCGACGCCGATGATGGTGCCGAACTTCGACCATAGCGGCTTGACGTTGCGGACCTTGTGCAGATCCTTACCCACGGCCGAATCGCGCCAGCCATTTTCATACTCGACCAGTTCGTCGTTGGCCCGGCCCGCAGCCAGCGCCGCCGCCACCTGTTCGGCAGCCTGCATCCCGGTGCCCATCGCATTGTGGACACCCTTGATGCGCGGCACGTTGACGAAGCCCGCAGCACAGCCGATCAGCGCGCCGCCCTTGAAGGTCAGGCGCGGCACCGACTGATAGCCGCCTTCGGTGATTGCGCGCGCGCCGTAAGCGATACGCTTGGCACCTTCAAAGACCGGGCTGATCTTCGGATGAGTCTTGAAGCGCTGGAATTCCTCGAACGGCGACAGATACGGATCGTCGTAGTTCAGATGCACCACGAAGCCGACGGCGACGAGGTTTTCGTTGTAGTGATACAGGAACGATCCGCCGCCGGTGGACAGGTTCAGCGGCCAGCCGAACGAATGCTGGATCAGCCCCTTTTTGTGCTTGGCCGGATCGATCTGCCAGACTTCCTTGAGGCCGATGCCGAACTTCGACGGCTCGCTGTCCTTGTCGAGCGCGAACTTCGCGATCAACTGCTTGGTGAGAGAGCCGCGCGCGCCTTCAGCGAACAACGTGTACTTGCCGAGCAATTCCATGCCGCGCGTATAGGACGCCTTGTGCGAACCGTCGCGCGCCACGCCCATGTCGCCGGTGGCGATGCCGCGCACTTCGCCGTTCTCGCCGTACAGCACTTCGACCGCGGCAAACCCCGGATAGATTTCGACGCCGAGCGCTTCGGCGCGCGGTCCAAGCCAGCGGCACACGTCGCCGAGCGAGCCGATGTAACAATGATGATTGTCCATCAGCGGCGGCATCATGAAGTTCGGCAGCTTGATCGCGGAACTTGCCGTCATCCAGAAGAACTGGTCGTCCTTCACCTGCGTCTTCAGCGGGCAGTCGGCGTCCTCGCGCCAGTCTGGAACGAGCTTGTCGAGCGACACCGGATCGATCACCGCGCCGGACAAGATGTGAGCGCCGACTTCCGAACCCTTTTCGACCACGACCACCGTGAGTTCCGGATTGATCTGCTTCAGCCGGATCGCCGCAGCCAGACCTGACGGACCAGCCCCGACGATCACGACGTCGAATTCCATGGAATCGCGTGGAGGCAGCTCTTCGGTGCTCATGATGTCATCTCAAAAATGTGGTTCAGAATGTTTCTAATCATCGTTCTTCCCGATTTTTCGCGCAAGAACAACCCCGTTTCGCTGCAACGCAATCCGTCCTAGTGTAAGAGCCGTGACCGCACCTGAACCCATGCCCACAGCACGCGAACTTCTCGCCTTTTATCTTGAGGCAGGGGTGGATTGCGCGTTGTCTGAAACGCCGGTCAATCGCCTGGCGGAAGAACCCGCGCCCGAGGAAAAGCCTGCCGCCAGGCCCGCACTATTTCGCACTGCGAACCCTGCTCCCGCGCCGGTGCTTGCAGAACCGGCACCCGCACCGGACGCGGCCATCATGTCGGCCCGCGAACTGGCCCCCAAGGCAGCATCGCTGCAGGAATTGCGCGACCTGCTCGAACGTTTCGATGGCTGCGCACTGAAATCGACGGCGACGCGGCTGGTGTTCGCGGACGGCAATCCGCAAGCGAAGATCATGTTCGTCGGCGAAGCTCCGGGCCGCGACGAGGATCTCGAAGGGCTGCCGTTCGTCGGGCGCTCCGGCAAACTGCTCGACCTGATGATGGCGGCGATCGGCCTCGATCGTAGTAAAGTTTATATCGCCAACATCATTCCATGGCGGCCGCCGGGCAATCGCGATCCCTCGCCGCAGGAAACGCAAATCTGCCTGCCCTTCATCCGGCGGCAGATCGAACTGGTCGATCCGGATATTCTGGTGTGCCTCGGCAAGCCTTCGTCGCAAGCGGTGCTCGACCTGAAGGACGGCATCATGAAAACGCGCGGCAAATGGTTCGACTACGACACCGGCACGCGCAAAATTAAAGCGATGGCCACGTTCCATCCGGCCTATCTGCTGCGCCAGCCGATCTACAAGCGGCTGACCTGGCAGGATCTGCGCGCGGTGCAGAAGGCGCTTCAGGCCTGATCCCCGACGGCACGTCGTTCGCGCGGAATACAACACCTCTATGCATCCACGCGTGTAGCGCGGGTGCGCCTTTCAGGCGATAAGCCGTCGGTGCTGCGCATGACGCAGCCGTGCGGGGCGCTCATCATGAATATGCATACGGCAGCGGTCGACGACACTGTGGCGCGGGCGAATGTCCGGCGGCTTGCCGCAGCACAGGCTTTGACCGGCGCCAACGCAGCGGTGATTTTCGCGACCGGATCGATCGTCGGCGCAACGCTCGCCCCCAGCATCTCGCTCGCAACCCTGCCTCTGTCGATCTTCGTGCTGGGCCTCGCCGCCGGCACGTTGCCGACGGGCGCGATCTCGCAGGCCTTCGGCCGCCGCACGGCTTTTCTCATCGGCACAGGCTGCGGCGCGCTGTGCGGCGTGCTTGCCGCCGTCGCCATTCTGCAAGGCTCTTTCATTCTGTTTTGTTTCGCAACATTCCTCGGCGGACTCTACGGCGCGGTCTCGCAGTCCTACCGTTTCGCGGCCACCGACAGCGCCAGCGTTGCCTACCGGCCGAAAGCGATCTCATGGGTGATGGCAGGCGGTGTGTTCGCGGGCGTACTCGGGCCGCAACTGGTGCAGTGGACCATGGACATCTGGCCGCCTTATCTGTTTGCGGCGAGCTTTCTGGTTCAAGCCGTGGTCGCGCTGGTGGCGATGGCGGTGCTTGCGGGCGTCGATGCCCCGAAGCCAGCGGCAGCCGATCTCGCCGGCGGCCGGCCGCTCATCGAGATCGTCAAGCAACCCCGGTTCGTCGCCGCCGTGATCTGCGGCGCGGTCTCCTACACCTGCATGAACTTCCTGATGACGTCGGCACCGCTGGCGATGAAGTTCTGCGGACTGAGTCTGAGCGATTCCAATTTCGGCATCCAGTGGCACATCGTTGCGATGTTCGGACCGAGTTTTTTCACCGGATCGCTGATCTCGCGCTTCGGCGCGGCGAGGGTTGCCGTGGTCGGCCTGCTGTTGGAGGCCGTGGCCGCGGTGATCGGATTGTCGGGCATCACCGCGATGCATTTTTGGGCCGGGTTGTTCGTGGTCGGCGTCGGCTGGAACTTCTCGTTCGTCGCGGCCTCCGCGCTGATCGTCGAGACGCATGGCCCGAAGGAAGGCAAGAAGGTACAGGCCTTCAACGATTTCATCGTGTTCGGGCTGGTGGCCATCGGATCGTTCTCATCGGGCCAGTTGCTGGCCAGCTACGGCTGGTCGATCGTCAATGTCGTGGTGTTCCCGGCGGTCGCGCTTGCGCTGGCCGCACTTGCCGTCGCCGCATTGATGCAACGGCGGGTGCCGGCATAACTAACCGATTGCGAATTTCGCGACGAAAACAAGCGCGAGCACCAGCACCGCGGGCTTCGCATCGGAAAAACGCCCGGCGAGAATTTTAATCACCGCATAGGTGATGAAGCCGAGCCCGATTCCCGTCGCGATCGAATAGGTCAGCGGCATCGCAATGGCCGTGACCACCGCGGGCGCATATTCCGTCACGTCGTCCCATGCCATGTCGGCCAGCCCCCGCGCCATCACGCAAGCGACATAGAGCAAAGCAGCCGCCGACGCATAGGCCGGAACCATGCCCGCGAGCGGCGCGAAGAACAGCGCCAGCAGAAAGAACAGGGCGACGAACACCGCCGTCAGCCCGGTGCGCCCGCCCGCCGCGACACCGGATGCACTCTCGATATAACTCGTGGTCGTCGATGTGCCGATCAGCGCGCCGAACATCGCAGCGAAGCTGTCGGCCATCAGTGCCTGCTTCATGCGCGGGAGGTTGCCGTCCTTGTCGGTGAGACCGGCACGGTGGGTGACGCCGATCAGCGTTCCGGCATTATCGAAAATATCAATGAAGAGAAAACTGAACACCACGATCAGGAATGTCAGTTCGGTGGCGCGCGAGAAATCGAGCTGGAACAATGTCGGCGACAGCGACGGCGGCAGCGACACGATACCGTTGAAGCTGGTCAGCCCCAGCGGCAGCCCGAGCAGCGACACCGCGAGAATGCCGATCAATGTCGCGCTGGCGATGTTGCGCGCGTTCATCGCCACGATCAGCGCGAAGCCCAGCAGGCACAGCACCGGGGCTGGATGCGCGATGCCGAGCGGACCTGCGGTCACCAGCGTCGCCGGGCTAGCCACCACGATCTTGGCCTGTTCGAGTGCGATGATCGCAAGAAACAGCCCGACGCCTGCGGAGATTGCGAATTTCAGGTTTCGCGGAATCGCATCGATGACATATTCCCGCAGCCGGAAAACCGACAGCGCGAAGAAAATCATGCCCGAACAGAACACCGCCGCGAGCGCCTGCTGCCACGTGTATTTGTAACCGAGCACGACGGTGAAGGCGAAGAATGCGTTCAGCCCCATGCCCGGCGCCAGCGCGATCGGATAGTTCGCCAGAAACGCCATCGCCAGTGTCGAGACTGAGGCCGCAAGGCAGGTCGCGACGAACACCGCGCCCTTGTCCATGCCGGCATTGCCAAGAATGACCGGATTGACGAACACGATGTAGACCATCGTCAGGAAGGTGGTGACTGCGGCGACGAATTCGGTGCGGACCGTCGTACCGTTCTGCGTCAGGCCGAACCGGCGGTCGAGAAATGTCTTTTCAGATTTTTCCGCCTGCTCGCTCATGATGTCTCGCCTATCGAAAACTCTGCCCGGTTGTTTGCGGACGCACGATGCCCCAGCCGATCCGCACCAGCGCCTGGCGGCCCTTGATCAGGCGTTCGAAAGATCGCGGCACTTCCGGCACGAGGCCGGGAAACCGTTTCAGAATATCGGCGGGCGGCGTGCCGGCGGTATCCGCCGCGCGCCAGACCACCACGCCGCCGTTCTTGTTGAACAGCGGAAGCGTCATCCACGGCGTCTGCTGCGGCGTCGCGTCGAACATCACATGCGGACGCGAGGCGGCAGCTAAACCGATCAGAGTCGCGATGTGCGGATCGCCCGCCACCGCAGCCAGCGGCCGGCCGGTGCGCCGCTCGAAATTCTCCCCGAAGAAACGCCCGATGTCGCGCGCTGGAAGCGAGGTGCCGACCTCAGCGCTTCCGATCCAGGGCTGAAGGA
>CALRLJ020000048.1:0-14054 GCA_943368635.1 Sediminibacterium ginsengisoli
CGACGGCGATTCACCGCAAGACGCCGACATCTGAACCGGGATATCTGACCCATGTGGCGCGCCACCGTGCTCACGCTGTTTCCGGAAATGTTTCCCGGCCCGCTCGGCATCAGCCTCGCGGGCAAGGCTCTGGCGTCCAACCTGTGGGCGCTCGATGCGCGCGACATCCGCGATGCCGCCACCGACAAGCACCGCAGCGTCGATGACACTCCCGCCGGCGGCGGACCGGGCATGGTGCTGCGCGCCGACGTGCTGGCCTCAGCCATCGATACCGCGCAGATCGACCCGGCCCGGCCGCGTCTCCTGATGAGCCCGCGCGGTGTCCCGTTGACCCAAAAACGCGTGGCGGAACTCGCCGCAGGCCCCGGCCCTTTGATCGTCTGCGGCAGGTTCGAGGGCATCGATCAGCGGGTCATCGAGGCCCGCCAGCTCGAGGAAGTTTCCCTCGGGGACTATGTGCTCTCGGGGGGCGAAATCGCAGCCCTGGCCCTGATAGACGCCTGTGTGCGGCTTTTGCCCGGCGTCATGGGCAAACTAAGCTCTGGAACCGACGAGAGTTTCTCGGATGGACTACTGGAATACCCCCAGTATACCCGCCCGCAGGAGTTCGAGGGCCGGACCATCCCGGATATTCTGGTGTCCGGCGACCATGCCCGAATCGAGGCCTGGCGGCGGGCGGAGGCCGAAGCCCTGACCAAGGCCCGGCGGCCGGACCTCTGGGCGGTCAAAACCGCCCAAAACCTCGCCCCAAGGCCACGAAAAGACACGACGAAAGGGTGACAACGGGATGGCTATGGCGTATACGACCGGCCAATCCGTGCAGATGCTGGATACGAATTTCCGCGCAGCCCGTTCCGGGCGCGCCGCCGATGGGGTTTTGTGATGAACATCATTCAAGAGATCGACAAAGAGCAGCTGGAAAAGCTTTCCGCCGGAAAGACGATTCCCGAATTCGGACCGGGCGACACCGTGATCGTGAACGTCAAGGTCGTCGAAGGTGAGCGCTCGCGCGTGCAGGCCTATGAAGGCGTTTGCATCGGCCGTCACGGCGGCGGCATTCACGAGAGCTTCACCGTCCGCAAGATTTCCTACGGCGAAGGCGTGGAACGCGTGTTCCCGATCTACTCGCCGATGATCGACTCGATCAAGCTCGTGCGCCGCGGCAAGGTGCGTCGCGCCAAGCTGTATTACCTGCGCGGTCTGCGCGGCAAGTCGGCACGCATCGTCGAGAAGCAGGACAATCGCGAAAAAGACGCGCCGAAGGCAGCTGCCGCCAAGTAACTACCGCGACACGCGAAGCTCTGAATTAAAAGCGCGGTGAATCACCGCGCTTTTTTATGTGCTGAATAGGTTTCACCGGCGCTTACTTCTGCGACAGCGGGCCATTCATGATCCAGCGATGGCCGAACGGATCGCGGACAATCGCCGTTCGTGTGCCCCAGAACGAATAGGTCGGCGTCACTTCGCCTTTTGCGCCCAGTTTCGTCGCGCGCTCGAAGACTTCATCGACCTTTTCGCCGGTTGCAAATTCGAGACTGACCGACATGGTCACCGGCTCTCCGGGCAGCGGCATCCGCGCGGTGCCGAATTCGGGAAACGCGTCGGAGAGAAACAGCGCACCGCCGTTGATTTCAAGCTCGCAATGCAGGATGCGCAGACCGTCCATCGCCGGCATCAACGCCTTCTGCTTGGCGTCGAAGGCTGCGGTGTAGAAGGCGATCGCGCCAGCGGCAGGTGAGACGGTGAGATAGGGCGCTACCGGCGGGCGTGCGGTCATTGTGCGATCCTGCATAGGCTATTATGTGGTCAGGATACTTTCCCCTGCCCCGTTAAGCGAGTAAAAAGGGCGGAAGCAATTACCAGCGGCTCTGAAGCCGCAAACGCCCATCCGGGCAGTTAAATCGGACACCGAACATGGCCAAAGCGACCACGCTCTACGACAAGATCTGGAATGACCATCTGGTTCACGAGGCCGATGACGGCACTTGCCTGCTCTATATCGACCGCCACCTGGTTCACGAGGTCACCTCGCCGCAGGCCTTCGAAGGATTGCGCACCACTGGCCGCAAGGTTCGCGCGCCGACGAAGACGCTCGCCGTGGTCGATCACAACGTGCCCACCACCGACCGCTCGAAGCCGAATCCAGATCCGGAAAGCGCTGAACAGATCGCAGCACTCGCCGAGAACGCGCGCGAGTTCGGCGTCGAATATTTCAACGAGTACGACAAGCGTCAGGGCATCGTCCATGTGATCGGTCCGGAGCAGGGCTTCACCTTGCCCGGCACCACCATCGTCTGCGGCGACAGCCATACCTCGACGCACGGCGCGTTCGGCGCGCTGGCGCACGGCATCGGCACCTCGGAAGTCGAGCACGTGCTCGCCACCCAGACGCTGATCCAGAAGAAGGCCAAGAACATGCGCGCGACCGTCGACGGCACATTGCCCGACGGCGTCACCGCGAAGGACATCATCCTCGCCATCATCGGCGAGATCGGCACCGCGGGCGGCACCGGCTACGTGCTCGAATATGCAGGCCAGGCCATTCGCGACCTGTCGATGGAAGGCCGCATGACGGTCTGCAACATGTCGATCGAAGGCGGCGCGCGCGCTGGACTGATCGCGCCCGATGAGAAGGCCTATGAATTCCTGAAAGGCCGTCCGATGTCGCCAACCGGCGACGATTGGGACAAGGCGTTGCGCTATTGGCAGACGCTGCGCACCGACGAGGGCGCGCATTTCGATACCGAGATCCGGCTGGATGCAGCCAAGCTGCCGCCGATCGTGACCTGGGGCACTTCGCCCGAGGACGTGATTTCCATCACCGGCGTCGTGCCGGACCCCGAGAAAATCGCGGATGAAGCCAAGCGCCTCTCGAAGCAGCGTGCGCTCGATTATATGGGCCTCAAGGCCGGCACCAAAATCACCGACATCAAGCTCGACCGCATCTTCATCGGCTCCTGCACCAATGGCCGCATTGAAGACTTGCGCGCCGCTGCGAAGGTCGTCGCCGGTCACACCGTCAACGGCAATCTCAACGCGATGATCGTGCCGGGCTCGGGCCTTGTGAAGGAACAGGCTGAGGCCGAAGGCCTCGACAAGATTTTCATCAAGGCCGGCTTCGAATGGCGCGAGCCGGGCTGCTCGATGTGCCTTGCGATGAATCCCGACAAGCTGTCGCCGGAAGAGCGTTGCGCGTCGACCTCGAACCGCAACTTCGAAGGCCGTCAGGGCTTCAAGGGCCGCACCCATCTGGTGTCGCCCGCGATGGCCGCAGCCGCAGCCATTGCCGGGCACTTCGTCGATATTCGCGAGTGGCACGCGAGCTGAACTCGCTTGCATCTACGCCGGCTGATCGCAAGAAAACAGGCGCTCAAACGAGCGCCTGTTTTTTTGTGCCTCGTTTACCCCGGACTTACCAGCCGAAGCCGAAACCGAAGCGGGGACCAAACCCGTAAGGCCGGTATCCGTAACCGTAAGGACGGTAGCCATATCCATAAGGCGAATAACCGTAACCGTATGGACGATAATAATAGGGCCGCGGGCGGTAGTAAGGACGATAATACGGCCGATAGTAAGGACGGTAATACGGCCTGTAGTAACGGCGGCCGTAATAGCCATGGCGCCGGTAGTGGCGGCGGCGCGCGCTGACATCGGTTGGCTTGGCTTCGTCGGTACGCGCGTTATGCGACACGGTGGAGGTCGGCGACGCCGCGCCCGCGGGTGCGACTGACATCCAGCCGGCCAAAGAAAGAGCGGCAGCGACCGCCGCGGCTCCCACAAACTTTCTCATTGCAGTTCTCCTCCGATCATTGGTCGATGCGTTGAAGACAACGCACATCACCGATTTCCGTTCAAACCGTTCGCCAACAGCCTTTTGCCGCACGTACCGGGCAGGCCGCACCGGCGACCTGCCGAGATTAAGAATGACTTTGAATTTGCAGCAAGATCATGGCACGCGCAGATCTGACCGATTCCAGTAAAATTTGCGGCATCGGGCCGGCAGATCACATCAGGACCGGTGGCGTTCCTGCAAATGGCGATGGCCGTCTATGGATTATGCCGCGGCGACTATCTTCGACGCTCTCGCGCGTTCAGAGAGCCGAAACACTCGCTGGACTAGCCGCTCCAGTAGCAGTTCATGCGCGGCACAATCACCGTTCCGCTCGGGCGATATTCCTGCTCGTAGTGAGCGTTGCAGACGCGCTTGGAATTCGGACCCGGATAGTTCGAGCCGCGATAAATCCGGACGCGGCGCGGCTTGCGGCGGTTGACGTCGCGGCTCTGCGCGGAAAATTCGTCCGCGGTCAGCCCGTGAATGACCGGCTTGGCTTGAGGTGTTTTGGACTGTGCCTGCGCATGGCCCGGCATTGCCACAACAACCAGACCTGCGAAAAGGCCCATCAGAATGGCTGAAATCCCTGCCCGCGTCATGAAGCGCCGTCCCGTTCATCTCGTGCAATCAATGAGCGGCAACGTCTCCGATTGAGACGCGCGCGTCAACAGGCGTATCTCCGGTGAAATGACTGCGTCACTGTCGCCCTCTGTCCCTCTTGGCCCCGGCGGCCAAGCCTTCTAAACAGGCCGCATGTGGCCGACAGCGAAATCTCCCACCCTTGCCGAGATGGAAGTGATTGCGCATGACGCATTTGCGCGGCTGCCGAAACATTTCCGCGATCTGTGCGAAGGGCTAATCATCCACATCGATGACTTCCCCTCGGAGGAAGTCCTTGAGGAGATGAAGGCCGAGAGCGAGTTCGATCTGCTCGGACTTTTTCAGGGTGTCGGCCTGCCGTTCCGCTCCAGCGGCGATGTTGCGCCGATGCCGAACATGGTCTGGCTCTATCGCCGTCCGATCCTCGACTACTGGGCCGAGAACGACGAAACCCTGGGCCATGTGGTGACGCATGTTCTGGTGCATGAGATCGGCCATCATTTCGGATTGTCCGACGACGATATGGAAGCGATCGAGGCCTCGGTTACCTGACGCGCGCCGCCGGTTTCCGGTCGGGTGAGGCCGCAGCACGGCCTAACGGCTCCCGTTCGCAGATACCACCGCGGATCACCGCTGCCGAGGTGCAGTCCTGAGCCGAAGCAAACACGCAGATGGGCTTGTCACTATCGAAATCGCGGATGCACCACATCTCCGCGCGAGCGCTGTGGGACGGCATCAGCAGGACCATCGTTCCCGCCAGAAAAAGCCCGTTCCGCAGGCCATATCGACGCATGGCGTTCATGATGTGTCCTCCCTCAGCGCATAGCCTTGACGGCGGTGATGGTATATTTAGAACATCTCAAATTGCATCCGGTTCACGGGAACATCATGGACAAGTTTACGACACTCGAGGGCGTTGCCGCGCCGCTGAAGATCATCAATGTCGATACCGACATGATTATCCCGAAGCAGTATCTCAAGACCATCAAGCGCACCGGCCTCGGCAAGGGACTGTTTTCCGAGCAGCGCTACAAGGATGACGGCAGCGAGAATCCGGATTTCGTCCTCAACCAGACTGCCTACCGCAAGGCGAAGATTCTCGTCGCCGGCGACAATTTCGGGTGCGGCTCGTCGCGTGAGCACGCGCCTTGGGCGCTGGCCGATTTCGGCATCAAGTGCGTGATCTCGACGTCGTTCGGCGATATTTTCTACAACAACTGTTTCAAGAACGGCATCCTGCCGATCCGCGTTTCGCAAGATGAACTCGACAAGCTTTTCGACGACGCCGATCGCGGTGCCAATGCCACGCTGACAGTCGATCTTGAAAAGCAGGAAATTCGCGGTCCCGACGGCGGCACGATCAAGTTCGAGATCGATCCGTTCCGCAAGCATTGCCTGTTCAACGGCCTCGACGACATCGGTCTCACGATGGAGAAGGGCAAGTCGATCGACGTGTTCGAGGCGAAGGAAAAAGCCGAACGGCCCTGGCTTTAATGCGATAGCCCGATTTGAGAATGTTTATGGCCGGGCTTGTCCCGGTCATTTCTGTTTTGGCGCCTGAAAAACTCAGGTTGCTTTCAGCGCCGCAATCGCATCTGCAATCGCAATGGTGCGCTTGGCCATCTCGACATGAAGCCGCTCGACCATCTGCCCGTCGAGCTGAACCACGCCCTTGTCCGCATTCTCCGGCAGATCGAACACGCCCATGATCTTGCGCGCGCGTGAAATCTCTTCGGCAGGCGGCGTATAGGCCGCATTGGCTGCATCGATCTGGCCCGGATGAATCAGCGTCTTGCCGTCGAAGCCCATGTCACGGCCTTGCGCGCATTCTTTCGCGAACCCGGCAACGTCATTGATATCGTTATAGGGACCATCGAGAATTTCGAGGCCGTAGGCCCGCGCCGCGATAATGCAATGCGCAAACAACGGCAGCATCGCCGCGCGTCCCGGCAACATTCGCATCCGCGTTTCGCGCGCAATGTCGTTGGGCCCCATGATAAAGCCAGCCAGCCGCCTGTCGCCCTCGCGTGCTGTCGCCGCGATCTGCTGCGCGGAGAGAATCGCGAGCGGTCCTTCGATCATCGCCCAGAGGCAAATCGCCGGATCGGCCTTGAGCGCGCGCAGACGTTCCTCGAGCTTTTTCACATCGTCCGGATGCGAGACTTTCGGCACCAGAATTCCGTCGGGCCGCGCGGACGCGGCCATCGCCAGATCGTCCTGCCACCACGGCGAATCCAGATTATTGATGCGGATGATGATTTCTCGCCTGCCGAAACCTTTGGCAGCCACGGCTTCGGCAATCTGATCGCGTGCCATCGGCTTGGCATCGGGCGCCACGGAATCCTCAAGATCCAGAATGACACCATCGGCGGGAAGATTGCGCGCCTTGTCGAGCGCCCGCGCGTTCGAGCCCGGCATAAACAAGACGCTGCGTCGCGGGTGGATCATGGCTTGGTGTCCGAAATGGAAGTAATTTGCGTAGCATTTCCGCGGCATCCCCGAAAGACTTGTTCCGGATACCTTCCTAGGTTAGCCAACCAGTGTCCTGAATCCGAAGTTCGCCTCATTTCACGGCATGCTTGATCGCGAACTTCGGATTCAAAAAGGATACTGGAAATTGATGATGCCGGTGTGGTTTTGGTTCGCAAATCCGCAAATGAGCGTGCTGAGAAATGGTGCGGAGTTGCGAACCACCACACCGGACAGCTTTAAGAGGTCTCCCATGTCACCTTTTCCTGACCGCCTGCTCACCGGCTACCACACCTTTGTCACCCAGCGCCTGCCCACCGAACAGTCCCGCTATCGCGAATTGTCGCAAATTGGACAGTCCCCGGAAGTGATGATCATCGGGTGCTGCGACTCCCGCGTTTCGCCGGAAGTGATTTTCGATGTTGGACCCGGTGAACTGTTCGTCGTGCGCAACGTCGCCAATCTGGTGCCGGTGTTTCAACCCGATGGCGGCGCGCATGGCGTGTCGGCGGCGCTGGAATATGCGGTGCAGGTCTTGAAAGTGAAACACGTCGTCGTGCTCGGTCACGCGCAATGCGGCGGCATTCGCGCCTTCGTCGATGACATCGAGCCATTGTCTCCCGGCGATTTCATCGGCCGATGGATGTCGATGTTCGTCAAGCCGGGTGAAAAGGTCGCCCAGCGCGAGCACGAAACGATGCAGCAATTCGTCACCCGGATCGAGAAGGCAGCCGTTCTGCGCAGCCTCGAAAACCTGACGACGTTCCCGTTCGTGAAAACCGCCATGGAGGCCGGCAAACTCCTGCTGCACGGAGCCTATTTCGGTGTCGCCGAAGGCTCGCTGTCCATTGTCGACCAGACCACCAACGAGTTCAGCCGCGTCTATCAAAGCTCGCTGGCTTCTTAAGGAAATTCCGGCCCGAACGCATTGCGCCGCCGCATCGGCGGCGGCGCATCGCGATCAACAACGGACGATCAGGCCGCTTTCTTTTTCGCGCTGATGAGCTTGCGGTTGATCAGGCACTCGGCGATCTGGATCGCATTGAGCGCCGCACCCTTGCGCAGGTTGTCCGACACGCACCACAGCACAAGACCGTTCTCCACCGTCGCATCCTCGCGGATGCGGCTAATGTAGGTGGCGTCCTCGCCCGCAGCCTCATACGGCGTGACGTAACCGCCCGGCTCGCGCTTGTCGATCACCAGACAGCCCGGCGCATTACGCAGGATGTCGCGGGCTTCATCGGCCGAAATCGGATTCTCGAACTCAATATTGACCGATTCGGAATGGCCAACAAACACCGGCACGCGCACGCAGGTGGCGGACATTTTGATTTTGGGATCAAGAATCTTCTTGGTCTCCATCATCATCTTCCACTCTTCCTTGGTGTAGCCGTCCTCCATGAACACGTCGATCTCGGGGATCACGTTGAAGGCGATACGCTTCGGGAATTTCTTATTGATGAGTTCGCTGTTGGTGTAGACGGCCTTGGTCTGCGAGAACAATTCGTCCATCGCATCCTTGCCCGCACCCGACACCGACTGATAGGTCGAGACCACCACGCGCTTGATCACGGCCTTGTCGTGCAGCGGCTTCAACGCGACCACGAGTTGCGCGGTCGAGCAGTTCGGATTGGCGATGATGCCCTTCTTGCTGAAGCCCGCGACGGCCTCCGCGTTCACTTCAGGCACGATCAGCGGCACGTCCGGGTCCATCCGCCACGTCGATGAATTATCGATCACCACGGCACCGGCGGCCGCGATCTTCGGCGACCATTCCTTGGACACGGCACCGCCCGCCGACATCAGGCATATATCGACGTCGCTGAAATCGTAGTGCTCCAGCGCTTTGCATTTCAGGGTACGGTCGCCATAGGACACTTCGACGCCCATGCTGCGGCGCGACGCGAGCGCGACCACCTCGTCAGCCGGAAACTTGCGTTCGTCCAGAATGTTGAGCATTTCCCGGCCCACATTGCCGGTCGCTCCAACTAGCGCAACCTTGTAACCCATCGTTGACTCTCCGAAGAAAAATGCTTCGCCGCCGCCGTCTGCGGAAGGGAAGAGGCAGCGCTTCTATGCGAAAAACGGCCCAAATACAACGCAGAAGCAACTGCGGGGGCAGGTCGGCCGTCAAGTGGCAGGGGGTTTTTTCCGTGGCCACGGCGGAAGGTCGTTCCCGTTTCATGACCGGAACAGAACGTCCGCCAAGAGTCATATATGAACCCGACCCTGCTCGATCAGCCCGTCCTGAATGCCTCCGGCATCCATCCGGCGTTGCGCAGTTTCGCCGACGAATGCAGCGCCGTGGCGGTTCGGATTCTGGCCTATATCTGCGGTCTCGCCGTGCTGGCCGTGATCGCGGTGGATCTGGTCTCCGCGGTGCCGGTCGCCGCCAATGCTGGCCTTCCGGCGCGTCCAAGCTGGACGCCAGCCAGTCGCCCGCATCCGGCTTTTGCCATTAGCAAGCTTGATTTGTCCGACAGAACAGATGCTTATGAGATTCTCCGACACCCGGAGGGTGGCCGCAGGGATATTCTCCGCTGGGCCGCGACGGCTGGCGAAGCGCCCACCGCGGAGGTCGAAATTTATCGTCCGGGCGGGGAGCTGGATGCGTTTACAGCCGCTGACGCCGGCATCGCAGCCCGGATGGCTGGGCCAGCGACCGTCGAGACCGAGCCCGCCGGCTTCGTCGACACCAAATTCGGCCGCGTCGCCCTGATCCGTTTCAGCGGGGCAGCCCTGCCCGGCAAGCAGGCCTGTCTGGGCTTCGCCAAGACCTTCACGGCCCCAAGCCTCAGGATCAGTGGATGGGCCTGCCAGGCCGATTCACAAGCTGCCCAGCGCGCCTTTGTTGGCTGCACGCTGAACCGGCTGATCCTGCTGTCGGCCGGCAACGATCCGAAAATAGCCGAGCTGTTCGCGCACGCCGAACTCAAGCGCCACACCTGCAACACAACGACGACCGCTTCCACGAACTGGATCGCCTCCGGCGACGCCCCGCAACTACGCGGCGGACTCGCACAAGATTGAAACGCTCAATTTCAGGAATTTAGTCGGGAATTTTGAAATGCCCTTCGATCAAAATCACGTATCGACCATCGGCACCTACGCCGGAAAGACGGTACGTTATTCCTTCTACGTCGCAGGAACCGTTGTATTTGCCCTCATCGCCATCGGGCTGCTGCGTGTCTCGAGCTTTTTCAGTCAACCCTCGAGCGTCAGCACCAAGGCATCTTTCCAGATCAACGCGCCCGAACTCACCCGCTTGTCGCCGACAGCGACCTCAGCGCGATTCAGCGCGGGCTGGCAGGAAATCGTGCAATACGGCCAGGTTTACGATCGCAACACCGACTTCACGCTTGTGGTGAACATGCCGTCCAGTCCGGACACGCCGGCGGTGCGCGACTATTCGTCGGAGATGTCGAGCCTGCGGCCGCTGCTGCGCTCGGCCTATATGGGCATGGGTGCGACGACGTACTACGATCTCGAAACGCGCTTCGGTCCGGTCCGTGCCGCTAGCTTTCAGATGAACGCCGATGGCCAGACCAAACTCTGCGTGTCCTATCTCAGCCGCTTCGACACCACAGCCGTCTATCTCAAGGGCTGGTACTGCGAAGCCAGCGGCGCGCGCCCGAACTTCCATACGCTGGCCTGCATGCTCGACCGCATCAGCCTGAAGGGCGTGCTGCCCACCGCCGCGGCGCAGGCCTTCTTCGAGGAACGAATGAAGCGTTCGGCGCGTTGCAGTGCCGAGCCGGTATCGCAAACCACCGACACGCGGCCGGCACGGCGGGTGATCCCGCCCCGCCCGCTCTGGGTCGGGCGGTAAACCGGGCAGATCCGGCGCGGTAACGGGTACCGGCGCGGCGGTTTGGCCGGCATCGGCGGCGAGACTGATTATGCCGAACAAGTGTGGCCCATTGGTCCTTGTGGGGGACTGCCCGAAACGGGTATGGTGCGACGCAATTGGGAATGTGACGAGGATTCAATGGCTTTGAAGTATCCGGGCGCGAAAACACTGGCGGTCTTGCTGGCGACGGCTGCGATCGTAACAGCCGGATTCGGCGTCACGGCGGCAGATGCCCAGACCCGGAAGCGCGTCATCGCGAACGATCCGACCTATGACGGTCCGCCGCGCAAACCGGTCAACTCGTCCTATCAGCGGGGCCGGACCCGCGTCTACGTGACGCGCCGCTCGTGGCTCGATGCCGGCACCGAAGTGGTTCCCGGCGAGCGCAAGTTCACCGACTATGCCTATCCGCCCGGCTACTCCTACGGCCAGCAGATCGACCGGCTGTACACCAGCCGCCGTCCGCTCGGCGACCAGTGGGACACCGGCACGCCGTTCCCGTTCCCGCTCTACTGATTTTCAGCGCACCGCTGAGACGAAAATGCCCGGCTCGAGCCGGGCATTTTTATGCGGATTTGCATAAGGCGATCTGGTGACGAACTTCGCCCCATAAGGCGAAATGGTGTTACGCGCTCAACGCATCCAGTTCCTTCACAATCGCCTCGCCCATCTGCGATGTGGAGATGATTGTCGCGCCGTCCGACTTGAGGTCGGCGGTGCGCAGGCCCTTTGCCAGCGTTGCGGCAATCGCCGCGTCGATCATGTCGGCTTCTTTCTGCATGTCGAACGAGTAACGCAGCGCCATCACGAAGGAGGCGATCATCGCCACCGGATTGGCCATGCCCTTGCCCGCGATGTCCGGCGCAGAACCATGCACGGGTTCGTACAACGCCTTGCGCTTTTTGGTTTTCGGATCGGTCTCGCCCAACGAGGCCGACGGCAACATGCCGAGCGAGCCGGTCAGCATCGCCGCGATGTCGGAAAGAATATCGCCGAACAGGTTGTCGGTGACGATCACGTCGAACTGCTTCGGCCAGCGCACCAGCTGCATGCCGCCGGAATCCGCCAGCTGATGTTCAAGCTCGACGTCCTTGTATTCGCGGGCATGGACCTGCGTGACGACTTCCTTCCACAACACGCCGCTTTTCATGACGTTGTGTTTTTCCATCGACGTCATCTTGTTGCGGCGCTTGCGTGCGAGTTCGAACGCGACGCGCGAGATGCGCTCGATCTCGTAGGTGTCGTAAACCTGCGTATCCACCGCGCGCTTCTGGCCGTTGCCGAGATCGGTGATGGTCTTCGGCTCGCCGAAATACACGCCTCCGGTCAATTCGCGCACGATCATGATGTCGAGGCCTTCGACGACCTCTTTCTTGAGGCTGGAGGATTCCGCCAGCGCCGGATAGCAGATCGCCGGGCGCAGGTTGGCGAACAGCGCCATGTCCTTGCGCAGACGAAGAAGGCCCGCTTCGGGGCGCGCTTCGTAAGGCACATCCGCCCATTTCGGTCCGCCCACCGCGCCGAATATCACAGCGTCCGCAGCTTGCGCGCGCGCCATGGTCGCATCGGTGATCGCGAGCTTGTCGGCATCGTAGCTGGCGCCGCCGACGAGGCCGTCTTCAGTCTCGAATTTCACCGTGCCGTTCTTGTTCAGCCAGCCGATGACGCGCTTCACCTCCGCCATCACTTCGGTGCCGATACCGTCGCCGGGAAGAAGGAGGAGCTTGTGCGATGCCATGATCGATATGCCTTGCTGAAGCGTTGAAAATACGAAATTCGCGGACTTGCTAAAACGCCCCTGCGCAATTGGCAAGACACCATTGCCGTGAGGCGGTTGGTCAAACAGTTCGGAAACTGGCAAGAAACCGACAAGGATGCCATTCCTTCGGAGCATTTCCCGTGAAACCCGCCGATCCCGCCACCTCCGTGCATCCAGCGCGCATGATCCTCGTTCTCGCGCTGGCGCCTGCCGTGGGCCTCGGCATCGGCCGCTTCGCCTATTCGCTGGTGCTGCCGGACATGCGCGACGCGCTGGGATGGTCCTATTCCACCGCCGGCTTCATGAACACGGTCAACGCCATCGGCTATCTCGCAGGCGCGCTGGGAGCTGCGTCCTTCGTGCGGCGCTTCGGCCTGTTCCGCTCGGTGATGATCGGCGCGCTGGCCTGCCTGTTGTCGCTGGCGATCTGCGCCCTGTCGGCCAACGTGCTGATTTTCAGTTTCGCGCGGCTGCTGGCCGGTCTCGGCGCAGCGCTCATTGTTGTCGGCGGCGGCGCGCTGGCGGCGACGATCGCGCAAAACAAGCCGTCGCAATCGGCATTCCTGATCAGCCTGTTTTACACCGGACCGGGAATCGGCCTGATCATATCCGGGCTGGTCTCGCCGTTTCTGCTGCAATGGTTCGGCACCGGATCGTGGTGGATCGTCTGGATCGCACTGGCGGTCATTTCAGTGCCGATGATCGTTCCCTTCCTGCTCAACCCGATCGACACGCCGGCAGCCACTGCGTCGGATGCATCGGCCGCCGTGCCGTTGAAACCGGTCGCACCTTATCTGGCGGGATACTTTCTGTTCGGCGCCGGTTACATCGCCTACATGACATTCCTGATCGCCTATGTCCGCGATGCGGGCGGCGACGCCGCAGCCCAGAGCCTGATCTGGTGCATGATCGGACTGGCCGGTTGCGCAGCACCGTGGCTGTGGCGCGCACTGACCGCACGCAGCAGCGGCAGCGGCGGCATCACCGCGATGCTGATCGCGATCACTACCATCGGCACCGTGATCGCGCTGATCGGCACATCGACGCCGGTGCTAGCGCTCTCGGCGTTTGTTTTCGGCAGCGCGTTCTTCTCAGTCACAACAGCGACGACGGCGTTCGCACGGCTGAACTATCCGCCTGCCGCATGGCCGAAAGCCATCGGCATTTTCACGATCATGTTCAGCCTCGGCCAGGCGCTCGGCCCGTTTGCGACAGGTGCGATCACCGACGCAACCGGAAGCCTGACTACCGCGCTTTATCTGTCTGCAGCCGCGATGGTTCTCGGCGGCGTATTATGTGCATTGCAACGGCCTCTCGCACGGTCAGCCCTTTAGCGGCTTTGCCAAAACGCCCTTGCAGAATTGGCAAGACACCATTGCTCGCGTTTGATTGGTCATCGCCGCCGGAAACTGCCATGTTGACGCACCCTGCCGGAGCGCTGCTTTGACATCCCCGAATTCCGCCACCCCGTTCGCGCATCCGATGCGCATGATTTTCATTCTCGCGCTGGCACCGGCCATCGGGCTCGGCATCGGCCGGTTCGG